>JAKSSN010000099.1 GCA_024403095.1 Oscillospiraceae bacterium | reverse complement strand
ACATGGTTGAGAACCACACCGACTTCCAGCAGAGCCGCAACGTTATCATCGCAGCGCTGATCATCGGTCTTGCAATCGGCGTAAGCTACAGCAGCGCCGGCGCTATCACCCTTGGCAAGGTCAGCCTCTCCGGTATCGCAGTTGCTTCCATCGTTGGTATCGTACTCAACGCCATCCTGCCCGGCGGCAGAACCGAGTACACCCCCAACGAAGAGAATTCCGGCTCTTTGGGCAAGTACTGATCCTTTCCGGTATCGCGTTTGATACCAACTGATATAAAAAAACCACGGTTCTCAGGAACCGTGGTTTTTTCTTGCCGGAATCAGACTGTTTTAAGGCACCCATACCGGAATCACATCTGTATTCATCATGGTACTGAAATCAGCTTCGGAAACAATTTCAGCGGCGTAATCATAGTAGCTCATGGCAGGGTTCCACTTCAAGTGAAGCATATACGGGTAACCGTCGGCTCCTCGCATCAGAATGCCAAGACCATAAATGCTGCTTCTCTTTACTTCAGCCGAAAACTGCGAGGCAGAATCGGCAGCGGAGGAAAGGGCGATACCATCCTTCTTTGCGCCTCCGCCCACCAGGCACAGGCGGCCGCTTTCCATTGGAATCATGCGGGAATAATAGGTATATTCATCGCCATACAGGGCTTCAAATGTGAAGGGCTTTCCGGAAATCGTAAACTGACTGGAGCGGATCTTCAGCTCACCTTTCTTGTATGCAGTGTACAGCCTGCCGAGCGCGGACTGTACAAAACGTTGAGCAACCATAAAATCATTATCATGCTGCGTCGATTTGCTGCTGTATGCCGAAAGGTCCATTTCTCCGTACCAGCGGTCAAAGAAACCGTGGTTAATGCTGCGGTTGGCAAGGGCGGGAATTTCGAAAGCAGGCATCATGGCAAACAGCTGTTCCAAATATTCACCGTATACAGAGGCATCCTTCTGCAGCGCAGGCAGCAGGGAAGCATAGCAGACGGCGGGGTCTTGGTCATAGGATGCGACTACCGGCCCGGCAAAACTGAAGTCCTCGAACATCAGGCGTGAATAGGCAAGCTGAACCTCCGTCAAATCAACGGTGCTGACGGAGCGGGTCTCCATCGGGCCGGATACGGTAAGCGTACCCTCACCAACGGTGATGCTGCGGATCTGGGAAAGAAAACTGCTTGCCGGCTCGTAGCTGAAAAGGGGCTCGGAAAGGTCGGCTCCGATTTTTTCCAGCAGATATTCTGTGCTGAACGTGCGGCCAAGCGTTTCAATCGCCGCTGCTGCGGCAGTAATGCTGTTTCCGTCGTACTGAATCCGGAGCGAAACACGTACGTTTACCGGGATAAATGCCAGGTGGCATTTCAGATAGCCAAAGCATTCGTCGCCGCCTAATGTAAGACCGATTCCATCATAGCTCAGGTGATATTCAGCCAGCGCGGCAGCGAGCTTTTCTTCAAAGTCGGCGCCCTGCTTTTGAGAAATAAACCACCATACATCGTTCTCATCCAGGGTAAAGTGCATGCTGCCGTCATCTTCAAAGCGCAGCCGCTCCCTGAGCGTCATAGGCTGGGCAGCAAGGCTGGCATTCACGTCATCAATATCAACCGGCACCTTGTTCATCTGCGAAACAATATAGGCGAGCATTCCGCCTGCGGCAAGCAGGATCACCACAAGCAGCGCAGCAACAATGGTTAAGAAGATCTTTGCACCGGAACGCTTTTTCATGAAATCACCCCATAGTTCAAATTGTTGATGTAATTCATCATACCATATCCCATAAGAAAGTCAACAAACAGGCAAAAACGCTAAAAAGCATCACGGAAACAGGCCGTTTCCGTGATGCTTTTTAGGTGTTATCTGTTGCTTACCTCTCTTCGCGGAAGTAGGCAAGACCCAGTGCCTCAGGCGGCTGATCTTCGCGCTTATTGCGCATGCTGGTAATGACCAGAACAACAACGGTGATCACGTAAGGGATCATCTTGTACAGTTCCTTGAGGTACATGGTTTCCATGTTGGCAGGGAGATACAGGTAAAGGATGTACAGGCCGCCGAACAGAATGGAAGACCAGATGCCTCTGCCGGGACGCCAGATGGCAAAGATGACCAGTGCGATAGCCAGCCAGCCGCGGTCGCCGAATGCATCGTTGGACCAAACGCCGCAGGCATAGTCCATAACATAGTACAGGCCGCCAAGACCGGCGATCATGCAGCCGATGCAGGTTGCCATGTATTTATACTTGGTAATGTTGATACCGGCAGCATCAGCGGTTGCAGGGCTTTCGCCAACAGCGATCAGGTGCAGTCCGGTGCGGGACTTTTTAAAGATGTATGCGCAGATGAGGGTAATAATAATTGCTGCATAGGCCAGAAAACTGTAGGAAAGGAACAGTGTTCCGAATGCGCCGGTGGTGGTGGCACCGGGAAGAGTGGTCTTATAGGCTTTGCTGGTTTCAGAAAGCACAACAGAGGTCATGTTGGAGTTGGAAAGCTTAATCAGAGAACCGCCAAAGAAGTTACCGAAGCCAACGCCGAAGGTCGTCATGGCAAGGCCGGTCACGTTCTGGTTGGAGCGCAGCGTTACGGTGAGGAAGCAGTAGAGCAGGCCCATCAGCAGCGAACCGATCAGGCAGCAGACCAGAGGGATCAGAATAGCCAGGAAATTGTTGAAGGTACCGTTGGCAACTGCGGCCGATTCATAGAAGAAGGCACCGATAACGCCAAAAATACCGCCCACATACATAACGCCGGGAATACCAAGGTTCAGGTTGCCGGATTTTTCTGTGAGGATCTCGCCGGTGCAGCCGAAGATCAGGGGAATGCCTTGCACGATGGCACGGGGAATAAAGGTAAGCAGAAATCGGAAGATGATCATTTGTTCCCCTCCTTTGCGTCATGGGTACGGAAGATAAGCTTATAGCGGATAAAGAACTCGCAGCCGATGAGGAAGAAGATAATAATGCCAGTGAGAATCTCGGAGAAGGAGGAGTTCAGACCAAAGGTGGTTGCAATCTCGGTGGAACCGCGGCTAAGGAAAACAAGAATAAAGCTGGTAATGATCATGGTAAAGGGATTGAACTGGGCCATCCAGGATACCATAACAGCGGTGAAGCCTCGTCCGCCGGCCAGGGAAGTGGTAAGGGTGTGGTTCACACCGGCCACCAGCGTAAAGCCTGCCAGACCGCAGATGGCGCCGGAGAGCAGCAGTGTGCGGATGAACACACGGTCTACCTTAATGCCCACATAGCGTGCAGTGCGAACGCTTTCACCCACAACGGCAATCTCGTAGCCCTGCTTGGTGTAGTTCAGATACACATATACCAGAACGGTAACGATTGCGGCCACCAGAATGGCAAACAGATATTTGTTGCCAATCTGAACCCAGCCCTGATTACCGGTGCTGTTGATCAGACCTATGGTACCGGAACCCTTGGGGTTTTCCCAAACGATGCAGAAGCAGGCAACGATCTGGGTTGCGATATAGTTCATCATAAGGGTGAAAAGAGTTTCATTGGTATTCCACTTTGCCTTGAACAGAGCGGGAATACCGGCCCAGATGGCGCCGGCGGCAATACTGGCAAGGAACATGATAAGAACCAGAACTGCGTTGGGAACCTTATCGGTAAGCAGGATCATGCAGGAAGCGGCAGCAAAGCAGCTGATGAGTACCTGACCTTCTGCGCCAATGTTCCAGAAACGCATCTTGAATGCAGGGGTTACGGCAAGCGCGATCAGCAGCAGAATTGCGGTATTCTGAATTGTGACCCAGGTCTTGCGGCTGGAGCCTAATGCGCCTTCGACCATGGAACCGGCAACTGCCAGAGGGTTGAGTTTGGTAACTGCCATGGTAACGATGGAGCAAACCACCAGGGCAGCCAGAACGGCAAGCACGCGGATGAGCCACATGCGGTACCAGGGCAGCGCTTCACGCTTAGCTACATGAAACAGAGGTTCTTTATTCTTCATTTGCTTCACCTCCGAGTTTTGTCATCATCAGGCCAACCTGGCGCTTGTCTGCGCTGCGGCCGTCAATAATACCGCTGACCTTACCGCCGCACAGAACCAGAATGCGGTCGGACAGCTCCAGCAGAACATCCAGGTCTTCACCTACATAAATAATGCCGACGCCGGCCTGTTTCTGCTTGTTCAGCAGGTCGTAGATCACATAAGAGGAGTTTACATCCAGGCCGCGAACTGCATAGGCGGTAAGAAGGACCTTGGGGGCAGAAGCAATTTCACGTCCAACCAGAACCTTCTGCACATTGCCGCCGGAAAGACGGCGGACCGGGGTGGTTACACCGGGCGTGACTACTTCAAGCTCTTTCACAATGTTTTCTGCTAAAGTGCGGGGAGCCTTGCGGTCGGTGAAGAAGGAACGGCCTTTACGGAACGAGCGAAGCATCATGTTGTCGCTCAGGTCCATGTTGGCAACCAGACCCATACCAAGGCGGTCTTCCGGAACAAAGCTGAGGGTAACGCCAAGGTTCTGAATTGCCAGGGGATCCTTGCCAATCAGTTCTTCGTGGCTGCCATCGTCGTTAATATAACTGATGCTGCCCTTTTCAGTGCGCTGCAGGCCGGCAATGGCTTCCAGCAGTTCCTTCTGGCCGCAGCCGGAGATACCGGCAATACCAAGGATCTCGCCGCTGTTCAGTGTAAAGGAAACGTTGTCAAGCTTTACAACGCCTTCAATGCTGCGAACCGTCAGGTCTTTGATCTCCATGCGGGGAACAGAATTTACGGGTTCCGGGCGCTCGATGTTCAGATGAACTGCATGGCCGACCATCATGTTGGTCATTTCCTCTGCGTTGGTGGAAGCAGTGAGCATATCACCCACGAACTGGCCCTTGCGAAGAATTGCCACACGGTCGGAAACATCTTCTACTTCGTGCATTTTGTGTGTGATAATAACAATGGCTTTGCCGTCGTCGCGCATGTTGCGCATAACCGCAAAAAGCTTGTCGCTTTCCTGGGGAGTAAGCACAGCAGTAGGCTCGTCAAGGATCAGGATCTCGGCTCCGCGATACAGAACCTTAACGATCTCCACCGTCTGCTTCTGAGAAACTGACATGTTGTAGATCTTCTCGTTGGGATCCACATCAAAGCCATAGCGGTCGCAGATCTCCTTGATCTTGGCACAGGCAGCCTTGATGTCCTTTTTGCCGGGCAGACCAAGAATAATATTCTCAGCGGCAGTCATCACGTCCACCAGTTTGAAATGCTGGTGAACCATGCCGATGCCAAGGTTCAGTGCGTCCTTGGGCGACTTGATCACAACTTCCTTGCCGTCGATCTCGATGGTGCCCTCGTCAGGGAAATAAATGCCGGAGAGCATGTTCATCAGCGTGGTTTTGCCGCTGCCGTTTTCACCCAGCAGGGAAAGAATTTCGCCGCGGTAGATATCCAGCCAGACCTTGTCGTTTGCCACTACCGGGCCAAAGCGTTTGGTGATATCACGCATTTTTACTGCGGGAATTTTAATATCCATAAGCATTCCTCTCTGCTCCGAAGGGAGCAAATCCGATGTATATAACTGCAAATACTGCAAAGGGCAAAGCATCGGCGTTTGCCAACGCCCTGCCCTTTACAGTATCTTGCGGAAAATAAAAGCTCCGGTAATAAATGCCGGAGCTTTTATTCATAAGGTTAAATTAGAATGCGGTATCCAGCAGAGTGATGCCGTCGATGTTGAATGCGAAGGAAGGAGCGGATACAACAGAGGACTCTGCGTAGTAGCCGTCAACAACCAGGTCATCAACAAGCTCTGCACCGTCAACGGTGAAGGTGGTAACGTCAAAGACATGCAGTTCGCCGGAAACGATCTTTTCCTTAACAGCTTCAACAGCTGCTTCGGTGCCTTCTGCTGCAGCAGCGCCGTACAGACCGAACTCAACAGAACCGGAAGCGATGGTGCCGGTGTAGTCGGTGGGGATGGCTTCGCCGTTCAGAACGGACTTAACAGCCAGGACGTAGTAGGGAGCCCAGTTGATTCTGGAGTAGCAGATGTAGGTGTTGGGGCAGGCGGACTCGGTGGAAACGTTGTAGGTAACGTCGGGAACACCGGCGGTCTCGCAAGCGGTGGGAGCGCCCATGGAGTCAGCGTGCTGGGAGATGAGTGCGCAGCCGTTGCTGATCAGAGTGTTGGCAGCTTCCTTTTCAGCGGTCTCATCGTACCAGGAACCGGTGAAGGTAACCTGCATTGCAACGGTGGGAACAACAGAGCGAACGCCCAGGAACCAGGAAGTGTAACCGGAAACAACTTCTGCATAGGTGAATGCGCCAATGTAGCCGACCTTGATGTTGCCATCAGCGTCGTAGTTAGCCTCGGTGAGAACGTCTGCATCGATCATTTCCTGCAGCTTCAGACCTGCAGCAACGCCGGCCAGGTAACGGCCTTCGTAGATTGCAGCAAAAGCATCGTGGAAGTTATCGAGCTGCTCGATGGAAGCCTGGTAACCGGTAGCATGCAGGAACTGAACGTTGGGGTATTCCTTGGCAGCCTGGATGATGTAAGGCTCGTGACCGAAGGAGTCGGCCATAACGATGTCGCAGCCGGCATCAGCAAGGTCGCAAGCTGCTTCGTAGCAGGTCTGGTCTTCTTCAAAACCGGACTTTACAATGAACTCAGC
>JAKSSN010000098.1 GCA_024403095.1 Oscillospiraceae bacterium | reverse complement strand
AGAACCATAAACCGCTCCAAGAGCGTTGCTCCCCAGAGTGGTCTTTGCTCCCGCTGCGTTGATGGATGCACCGGCGGATGCGAAGTCTTCAAGTCCACCTTCCGTGGCCGCGAACTGATTTATCCGGGTCCCTTCGGCAACATTACTGCCGGCGGCGACAAGGAATATCCTGTTGATTACTCCCACCTGAACATTCAGGGCTATGCCCAGGGTGCAAAGGGCCTGCCCGAAGGAACCACCGGCGACTCCGACAGCGCTCTGTTCACCAAGGTCAGCACCGAAACCGAATACGGCTGGGACAAGAAAGTTAAGATGACCGTTCCTGTGTTCACCGGCGCACTCGGTTCCACCGAGATCGCTCGCAAGAACTGGGATCACTTTGCAGTTGGTGCTGCTATCTCCGGCGTGACCATCGTCTGCGGCGAAAACGTCTGCGGTATCGACCCCAAGCTTGAGCGCGGCGCAAACGGCCTGATCACTAAGGCTCCCGACATGGACCGCCGTATCGAAACCTATCGTCGTTACCACCGCGGCTACGGCGAAATGCTGGTTCAGATGAACGTAGAAGACACTCGTCTTGGCGTTGCTGAATACATCATCGACAAGCACGGCATCGAGACCATCGAGCTGAAGTGGGGCCAGGGTGCAAAGTGCATCGGCGGCGAAATCAAGGTCGGCTCTCTGGAGCGTGCTCTTGAGCTGCAGTCCCGCGGCTACATCGTAACTCCCGATCCTTCCGATCCCATCAACCAGGCTGCTTTCAAGGCAGGCGCCATCAAGGAATTCGAGCGCCACAGCCGTCTGGGCTTCATCAGCGAAGAGAACTTCGCCAAGGAAGTTGCCCGTCTGCGCAGCCTCGGTTTCAAGCGCATCACTCTTAAGACTGGTGCTTACAGCCTGAAGGAACTGGCACAGGCAATCAAGTGGTCCAGCAAGTACCACATCGACCTGCTCACCATCGACGGTGCCGGCGGCGGTACCGGTATGAGCCCCTGGCGTATGATGGAAGAGTGGGGTATCCCCAGCCTGTATCTGCACTCTGCAGCAGCTGAGTTTGCAAGCATTCTGGATGCACAGGGCGAGCGCGTTCCCGACCTGGCATTCGGCGGCGGCTTCAGCAGCGAAGATGGCATCTTCAAGGCTCTGGCTCTTGGCGCACCTTATGTTAAGGCTGTCTGCATGGGCCGTGCAATGATGATTCCCGGCATGGTCGGTAAGAACGCGGCTCAGTGGATCGCTGAGGGCAAGATTCCTGCCTCCATCAAGGACTACGGCGCAAGCGCAGAAGAACTGTTCGTAAACTACGAGCGCGTGAAGGATCTGGTTGGCGCAGACGAGATGAAGAACATTCCTCTTGGCGCACTGGGTATCTACTCCTACAGCGACAAGCTGCATGTCGGTCTGCAGCAGCTGATGGCCGGCTCCAGAAACTTCAACGTTTCCACCATCTCCCGCAAGGACCTGATGAGCCTCACCGAAGAGTGCGCAAAGGTCACCGGTATTCCTTACCTCATGGAATGCTACCGCGAAGATGCTCTTGAAATTCTGAAGGGCTGATCTCTAACATAACCAAAAACAGTCTGCTCCTCACGGAGCAGACTGTTTTCATTTGTGCATGTAAAAAACGCCTCCGCTTTTGCGGAGGCGTTTGGGAATATTCAGGGGAATTATTCCTGGCTGAGCGTCTTGGCAGCAATTTCTGCCTTGATCTTTGCAAGGAAATCGTCCACGGGCATAGCGCCAAGGTTCTTACCATCGCGGGTACGTACTGCTACAGTACCTGCTTCAGCTTCCTTATCGCCGATGGTGAGCATATACGGAGTCTTCTGTACCTGAGCCTCGCGGATCTTGTACTTCAGGCTTTCGTTGCGCAGGTCGCCTTCAACGCGGATGCCTGCAGCACGCAGCTTTTCAATTACTTCGTTTGCATAGTCGTCGGTACGGTTGGTAATGGTAACGACCTTTACCTGAATCGGGCTGAGCCAGGTGGGGAATGCGCCGCCAAAGTGCTCGGTGATCACGCCGATAAAGCGCTCAACAGAACCAAATACAACGCGGTGGATCATAACCGGGCAGTACTTCTCGCCGTCTGCTCCGGTGTATTCCAGGTTAAAGCGGCCAGGCAGCTGGTAGTCAAGCTGAATGGTGCCGCACTGCCAGGTTCTGCCAAGGCTGTCCTGAATATGGAAGTCGAGCTTGGGGCCATAGAAGGCACCGTCGCCGGGATTCACTTCATATTCCTTGCCGATGCTGGTGATCGCATCCGCCAGAGCTGCGGTAGCAATGTCCCAGTCCTCTACGCTGCCGATGTGGTCATCGGGCATAGTGGAAAGCTCAATGGTGTAGGGCAGGCCGAACAGGGAATAGACCTCGTCGAACAGGCGGGCAATACGAATAACTTCGTCCTTGATCTGGTCCTTAGCCAGCAGGATGTGTGCATCGTCCTGAGTAAAGCAGCGTACACGGAACATGCCGTGGAGTGCGCCGGAGAGCTCGTGACGGTGTACCAGACCAAGCTCGCCATAGCGAAGGGGCAGTTCCTTGTAGGAATGGGGCTCAAGGTCGTATACCAGAATGCTGCCGGGGCAGTTCATGGGCTTGATAGCAAAATCTTCCTCGTCGATGAGGGTGGTGTACATATTCTGCTTATAGTGATCCCAGTGGCCGGAAGTCTCCCACAGGGTACGGCGCATGATCTGAGGAGTGGAAATTTCAAGATAATCCCACTTTTTGTGAACTTCGCGCCAGTAATCGATCAGGGTGTTTTTCAGCACCATGCCTTTGGGCAGGTAGAAGGGGAAGCCGGGAGCTTCATCACGGAAAGCAAACAGACCCAGTTCGCGGCCAAGAACGCGGTGATCGCGTCTCTTTGCCTCTTCCAGTGCCTTTTCATACTCTTCCAGCTCGGCCTGGCTGCGGAATGCAATGCCGTTGATACGGGTGAGCATCTTGTTGTTTTTATCGTTTTTCCAGTAAGCGCCGCTCTGCTGAGTGATCTTAAAGGCCTTCAGAGCCTTGGTGTAGGTGATGTGGGGGCCAACACACATATCGATATAATCACCCTGCTGGAAGAAGCTGATCTCTGCATCTTCGTCAAGGTCGCCAATATGCTCTACCTTGTACTTTTCCTGGCGCTCTTCCATCAGCTTAACAGCTTCTTCGCGGGGCAGGACAAAGGCCTTGAAAGGAAGGTTTTCCTTAACGATCTTGCGCATCATATCCTCGATGGCCTTAAGATCATCGTCGCTGAGTTTGGTATCACCCAGGTCAACATCGTAGAAAAAGCCTTTTTCAGTTGCAGGGCCAAATGCAAAGTCTGCATGGGGGTACAGGCGCTTGATTGCCTGGGCCATAATATGAGCTGCGGAATGACGAAGTACGTGCAGTTCCTCTTCTGCAGCGCATTCGGAAACAACGCCGTGGCTGTCAATAATTTTCATGACTGTTCTCCTTAAAATAAAAATAGCACTCTTGGCCAGCTGCCAAGGGTGCGATGCATGCACGGTTCCACCTTGAACTTTATCTCATCTTACGCGTAACGTGCGCGGAACGTGCAGCCATTTCCTGCTGCAGGCTCGGGAGTGGTCACCTGAATGGAGATTCGCAGGCGGCTTTCAGCCGATGACCGCCCTCTCTGAACCGAACCTGAGATTCGTGTTCTCCTTCACTGCCTTTAAAACAGGAGTATCATAGCATTTTATGCCGTTTCTGTCAATCAAAGGGCCGAACTTTTCTTTGGATTTTCGGCGGTTTTTCAGCCTTTTCGGGCTCTCATTTGCGCCCCGATTTACTCTATCAGTTTAAATCCCAAAAGTTTTTATTGACTTTTTATATCCTCGGAAATATAATAACACCAGTCGCCAATATGGCGTCTGCCAAATTAAGTTTGAATCGAGAGATCACATGAACTTCTTCCGTTTTTCCGCTTATTACTACTATTATTACTTTACTGATTCTCAGTAAGGTCAATTTGTGGTGCGCGGAAAACAAAGCTTTCAGTGATACGATGCGGCACAGGTTGATCCTGTGGCCGCTTATTTTTTTATTCGGAGGACAAAACAATGGTCGTTATCTTAAAGCCGGGTGTTACAACAGAAAAGCGGAATCAGCTGATCAATTGGCTGAATGCGCAAAATCTTCAGGTTCACATTTCTGAAGGAGCCCAATATACCGTGCTCGGTCTTGTGGGAGATACGGCTCATACCGATATGGACCTGATCGCCAGCCTTGATATCGTCGACTCCGTCAAGCAGGTCTCTGACCCCTTTAAGCGCTGCAACCGCAAATTTCACCCGGATGATAGTGTAATTTCGGTTGGTGACCTACAGGTCGGCGGCGGAAACTTCACTGTGATTGCTGGCCCTTGCAGTGTGGAAAGTGAAGAACAGATCGTTGCGGTTGCCAAGGCCGTAAAGGCAAGCGGCGCAACCATGCTGCGCGGCGGAGCCTTCAAGCCCCGTACCTCCCCTTACGATTTTCAGGGTTTGAAAGCCGACGGGCTGGAACTGCTGAAAACTGCCCGGGCAGAAACAGGTCTTCCCATTGTTACCGAGATCGTATCTCTTGCAGATATTGACCTTTTTGAAGATATTGATGTGATCCAGGTTGGTGCACGCAGCATGCAGAACTTTGAACTGCTGAAGGAACTTGGCCACATCAGCAAGCCCATTCTGCTCAAGCGCGGTCTTTCTGCCACACTCAAAGAGCTGCTGATGAGCTGTGAATACATCATGGCCGGCGGTAACGAACAGATCATTCTATGCGAGCGCGGAATCCGCACCTACAGCGACTATACCCGCAACACGCTTGACCTTTCTGCCGTTCCCATGCTTCACGAACTCAGCCATTTGCCCGTGATCGTTGACCCCAGCCATGCTACCGGTCTTTCCCGCCTGGTGCGTCCCATGGCCATGGCGGCAACTGCCTGCGGCGCCGACGGTCTGATCATCGAGGTTCATAACGATCCTCTGCATGCGCTTTGCGATGGCGCCCAGTCGCTTCGCCCGGAAGAATTTGATTCGCTGATGAAAGATTTGGATGCTCTGCGTAAGGTGGTGCTGAAATGAAGGTTGGAGTTGTAGGGCTTGGGCTGATTGGCGGTTCTTTTGTAAAAGCATATCATGCTGCCGGCCATGAAGTGTACGGCTGGAACCGCAGCCGCAGCACATTGGATTATGCGATGCTGAGCGGCGATATTGATGGGGAACTCACTCCCGATGTTATGCGCGACTGCGACCTGATCCTTGTTACCCTGTATGCCCCAGCCACAATCGACTGGATTCGGGCAAATGCGGATCACTTTGGGCAAAAGCCCTTTGTGATCGACTGCTGCGGAACCAAGCGAACCGTGTGTCAGGCCTGCTTCCCCATTGCCGCGGAACATGGCTTCATGTATGTTGGCGGCCATCCGATGGCCGGTACCCACTTCAGCGGCTATAAATATTCCAAAGCAACCATGTACAACGGCGCACCGATGGTAATCGTCCCGCCGGTATATGATGATATTATGCTGCTGGAAAAAATTAAACAGCTCTTATCCCCTGCCGGTTTTGGTCGGTACTCCATCACCAGTGCCGAAGAGCACGACCGTATGATCGCATTTACCAGCCAAATGGCTCATGTTGTCAGCAATGCATTTATCAAAAGCCCCACCGCCAGCAGCCATAAAGGCTTTTCTGCCGGCAGCTATAAGGATCTTACCCGTGTCGCATGGCTAAACGCCCCTATGTGGGCCGATCTTTTCCTGGAAAACAAGGATTATCTTTGCTCCGAACTGGACATTTATATCAACAATCTGATAAAATACCGTGATGCTATGATTGCAGATGACCGCGAAGAGCTTACCCGCCTTTTGGAAGAGGGCAAGCGGCGCAAGGAGGAAGTTGACGGAAGATGAGAACCGTTCATGTAAACGCATCCAGAGAATATGATGTGCTGATAGAAAGAGGCCTGATTGATCACTGCGGAAGCTATATTCGCAAAGCAGTAAAGGCTCAGACGATTGCGATCGTAGCAGGAAGCAATGTTTTCCCGCTGTACGCACATCGTGTGGCTGAATCGCTGAAAAATGCAGGCTTCCAGGTGGTCAGCCTGCAAATCCCTGCCGGCGAGGAGCATAAAACACTGGAAACCTTTTCCATGATCGTGAACTTCTTTGCTGAAAACCAGCTTTCCCGCAAAGATGCGGCGCTGGCACTGGGCGGCGGCGTGACCGGAGATCTGACCGGCTTTGCTGCAAGCGCCTATCGCCGCGGCATCAATTATATTCAAATGCCAACCACGCTGCTCTCCTCGGTCGATTCCTCGGTTGGCGGCAAAACAGCCGTTGACCTGCCCGCAGGCAAAAACCTTTGCGGCGCATTCTGGCAGCCCTCCCTTGTGCTGTTCGACCCGGATACTCTGAATACTCTGCCGCAGCAGGCGCTTTATGCCGGTTACGCAGAGATCATTAAAAATGGAATGATCCTGGATGAACCCTTTTTCCACCAGCTGGAAGCTCTCTCTCCCATGGACCAGATCGAATCCATTGTGGAGCATTGCGTTGAGATCAAGCGCGATGTGGTTGCCAAAGATGAATTCGATACCGGGCTTCGCGGTCTTCTGAATTTTGGCCATACCTTTGGCCA
>JAKSSN010000097.1 GCA_024403095.1 Oscillospiraceae bacterium | reverse complement strand
AAAAACAGCACGACCTTTGCCGATGAAGTGCAGATCAACGTGAGCATAAAAGAGTTTCGCGGAGTAAGGCTGGTGCTGCACTACCAGATGCTGAAGCAGGACGGAAGCATCGCGGCTCTGGCGGAATCCACCCATTGCTTCCTGAATTCTGAAGGCAGGCCCATCCGGCTGGCAAAACAGTTCCCTGAGTTTTACCAGGCTCTGATGGACCATGTGAGCCCGGAACCGGCAGAATAACAAACAGCATACAAAAATAGTAAGATAGAAAAAAACAAGAAAGGTGACTAGAATTATGGCCAAGGCAAAAGTATTCTTTACAACCGAAATTACCCCCGAAGCAGTAATTAAAATGTACGAAGCACTGGGCGTTGAACTCCCCGGCAAGGTGGCAGTGAAACTGCATTCCGGCGAAAAGGGCAACCAGAACTTTATGCGCCCCGAATTCTGGAGACCCATGATCGAAAAGATCGGCGGCCAGGTGGTGGAGACCAACACCGCTTACGGCGAAGCAAATCGCAACGGCCTGCGCGACACCACAGCCTCTCACCGCCAGGTGATCGAGTACCACGGCTGGAACAAGTACTTTAACATTGATATCATGGATGAAGAAGGCGAAACCGAGCTGCCCATCCCTGACGGCAAGCAGCTGAAGAGCAACCTGGTTGGCAATCACCTCTTTAACTACGATTCCATGCTGGTTCTTGCTCACTTCAAGGGCCATCCTGCAGGCGGCTATGGCGGAGCACTCAAGCAGCTATCTATTGGCTGTGCTTCTTCTGCCGGTAAGGCTCGCATCCATTCGGCAGGCCGCACCGATAACCGCCTGGAATGCTGGCAGAGAGGCGTGAACGCAAGCAAGGTGGAGTTCCCCGAGGCAATGGCGGATGCAGCAGCTTCTGTGGTGCGCCACTTCAATGGCAAGATCGCTTATATCAACGTGATGAAGAACCTTTCTGTCGACTGCGACTGCTGCAGTGTGGCAGAAGACCCCTGCATGAAGGATATTGGCATTCTGGCATCCCTTGACCCCGTGGCAATCGACCGTGCCTGCATGGACCTGATCTATGCCGCCAAGGATGACCCCGGCCAGGAGCATTTCCTGCAGCGTGTGCAGAGCCGCAACGGCGAACACACCATTGAGGCTGCTGAGGAACTGGGTTACGGCACCACCGATTACGAACTGATCCGCATCTGATTCTGTTTGCAAAGTAATAACGCCTGCCAAACGGCAGGCGTTATTACTTTGAGCACTTTTTTTTATTCTGCGGATATGGTAGACTGGCATAACTAAGAATGAAACAGGTTGCAAAAGCGATGAAAGCAAGAATTATTAAAACTCTGGTCACGATCCTGCTGGCTGTTTGCCTGGCCGTTGGGGTGATGCCCTGCGCCATGGCAGAAGGAACTGCAAAAGACTACCCGGACAGCTTTTTTGAGGGCAGGACCTGGGACGAAATTATGGAGGAGTTTGTGCAGCAGCACAAAGTGATCCCCGGCACGATTACCGCGGGCTATAAAAACCTGGTAACCGGCGAGGAACACTATTTTGACCCGGATACCCTGCTCCTCAGCGCCAGCATGTACAAGGTGCCGCTGAATATGTACTGGTCCAACCAGGTGTATAAGGGCGAGCAGGACTGGGATTTTATTGTAAAAGGTCATAAGTACTCGGATGTGATCAAGTGGTCCATCGTGAACTCGGATAACGAATTTTCCATGGCGCTTTGCGACAAATTCGGGGGCCTGCGGCCCTATCGCGAGGCAATGCTGCCTCTGGTGGGCGAAACGGCCGACTCGGTGGATCCGCAGTTTTTCCGCAATAACTACTATACGTCCCGCCAGATGATCTTTTGCCTGGAAGAGCTGTTTACCAACAGCGAAATATACCCCCAGGTGATCGACCTGATGAAGATCGCAAAACCCGGCAAATATTTTAAAGAGCATGATCACAACCTTGAGATCGCCCACAAATTCGGCTACCTGTTTGAGGGGCACTCCGTTGCCAACGACTGCGCAATCGTATACGCCGGCGAGCCTTTTGCAATTGTGGTGTTTACCTGCAACGCATATCGCGGCTATGAATTCCTGGTAGATTTTTTTGACATGATGGTCGCCTACAACGCTTATCATGCACGCCAGCACAAAGCGGAAGCTGAGCTGGAAGAAGCCAGAAATGCCAGACTGGCTGACCTGCAGCGCGGCGCAAGCGAAGCCCAGGCCGAGCTGGAAGAAGCTTTCAAAGATGTAGCTGAAACGGTAAAGGGCAACGTAAGCCTGCTTATGGTGCAGGGAGCGGGAGAAACGACAGAAGCCGTAACAACCAGCACAGAAGCGGAAGATCGCCGTGCTTGGGTAGGTATTTCGCTTGCTTTGGTTGGCGCAGCAGCTGCAGTTGTTATGCTTGCGGTGGCTCTGCTGCGGAAAGGAAAACGCAATCCTGCGGTGATCGTTGGCTGCGTTATTCTGCTGGGGGTGTCCTGCACGTTAGGATGGTCGCTGTATCGTGCAGAAACCGGTACGGTTACGCTGCATTCACTGGACCCGCAGGAGATCGAGAGCATTTTTAATACGGAAAGCTGGGAAAGCTCTGCGGAAAACACAATGGAAGACCGGCTGTTCCGGCGCATGGCCGAGCAGCTGCATGTACGGGTTGCAGGTGAGCCGGAATGGGAAGGGAATCAGGTGAAACTTCCCATGATCTGTATTGCAGCAGATTCTGCCGGAACAAAGGAATTGATCGTGCAGATGGCGCAGGCGGAAATTGACCGCTGCGCGGCAGAAATACAGGCAAGAGAGGATATTTTAACGGACCAGACCGATTACGCGGCAAAAGCAAAGGAAGCCTACGCAGCGGCATTTGAAGCTTACCTTACCCACGATATGGAAGAGACCCAGACGGAGACCGTACTTACGCTCGTCCACCCGAATCAGCAGTGGATCCCAGTTTATAACGAGGCATTTCTGGCTGCCTGTGCTCCTTAAATGCCGGAAATCAGCGCATTGGTTTACTTAGCATAATAAAACACAAATTATGTTAACTTAATTAAAGAAAACCGCAAATCAAAACTGCCCGTCTCACAACGAGACGGGCAGTTTTCTGTTATTCAACTTCAAGGGGAATCCGGTGAATCATAACTGCGCCTGCGGCACCAACGACGATACCGGCGATCGTTCCGCTTAGCACAAGAAACGGCAGGTAATAGGTGATCAGGTTGGTTTCCAGCAGCAGGCAGGCCATAACGATCTGGCCTACGTTGTGCAGCACACCGCCAACCACGCTCACAGCCACATACGTAAAGCGGTTCAGCTTTTTCAGCAGCAGCATGCCGCTTAAGCTGAACACAGCACCGGCAACGCTGTAGAAGAAGCTGGCAGCCGAGCCAAAAAGCAGCGAGATAAGAAAAACCCTTACCAGCGAGATCAGCACGGCTTCTTTTGCGCCAATCTTATAAAGCGTAAACACAACCGCAATGTTGGCAAGGCCGATTTTTACACCCGGAATGGCAACAAATGCGGGGATCTGGCTTTCCACAAAGGAAAGAACCATGGCCAGGGCAACGGAAAGAGCCATAATGGTCAGTTTTCTTGTTTTCATGATTCAAACGCCTCTTTTCCTGCCGATACTACCATTAGAATGCGAAAAGCACCATGGATACAATGGAGGCAGCCAGCAGCATTACGGGCAGACCGCGGAAGGCTGCGGGTACATACTTTTCGTTGATCTCGTCCAGCACGCCGCCCAGTGCGAGCATGGCAAGCAGCAGGCCAAGGCCGCCGCCAAATGAACGGAGGAGGACACCGCCGATTTTAAACCCCTCCGTGTATTTGCCGCACACACAGGTGAGAAAGGCGGCGTTAAGCGCAGTGACAGGGTAATACACGCCAAGGGATTTTTGGGAATCTTTCAGCACGAATTCCACTAGAAAGCTTGCAGCCAGTGCAGCGATTACGGCGGCATAGGCGCAGAAATATGCCTTATCTGCCGAGATCAGAGCATTGCGTATGGGGTGGTTGACGGCAGAGGCGAGTGCTGTGATGCCGGCAACGATAAGACCAAATGTGATCGTTTTCCGGGTACCCGTACGGCCAAGCATTGGTACAGCAGACAGAAAACGGGTGAAAAGCAGATGGTCTGCCAATGCGGCTGCCAGAAGGATAAAAAGCAATTCTTTCAGGCTCATATTTAAACCTCCTCTGTTTTTGCAGCCGTGCGGGCAGCATTGGAGCCGGACGATACATGATTGCAGATTGCGCAGATCACTGCACTCAGCACTGCCAGCACTCCAAAACCTCCGGGAGCTTTGGTGAGAATTGAAATTTTAAAGCCGGCCAGGGCATCGATCTTCAACCCCATAAAGCTTGCGTTGCCGAACACCTCGCGGATCGCGGCAGATACACACAGTAATGCGGCAAGACAGATGCCGGAAAGAACCGCGCGAAGAAGAACACGCGCAAAGGAAGACTTTCCATCCACAAAACAGTTGGGAATGCTGAGTGTGATTGCCAGCAGCGCGGCATAGATGCCGACCATACCATGGATTTCAGAACTCAGCGCCTGCAGCACGATCTGGGCGGAAACAGCAAGAGCGGTGTTAAGAAGCATGTACACGGCAACTTTAGAGCCAGCGGTGAGAAAACGGCCAAGCAGCGCTGCAAAGATGGAAGAAAGGACCAAAATCAGAAATGTAATTCCTGCTGCAGCCAGAGCAGCGCGCACATCATCCGTAACCGCGATTGCAGGAAAAATGCCAAGAAAAAGGACCAGAACAGGGTCGGAAGCCGCAAGACGGTTCAGCTTATTCGTTTCCATGGTTTGAACCCTCCTGTATGGAAGAATCATCTTTGCCTGGCTCCACCAGACCGTTGCTGATCAGCGCGGAAAAGGCATCGGCAACAGCATCTTTATAGGCAGAGGAGGAGAAGGTGCAGCCTGCCACCAGCTCAACATCGGCAAGGGAAGAATCCTGCCCCACAAAAGTGAGGGGGTATTCGTCCTGACCAAAATCGTTGGTATCAGGGTAGGTATCAACGCGGGCAAAGGCAATTTTTCCTTCGCTGTCGATTACCACGGTAAGGTCCATAGGCTCGCCGGAAAAACCCTCAGTTGTGGTGCAGGTGACTATATAGCCAAAGCCGGAAGTTTCGGCCGTAATGGTGCATACGGTGGGGGGAACGCCCTGCAGGCTGCTTTCATTGGCAGCGGATGCATCATACAGCAGTACAAAATCGGCGGCATCCGGGAAAATGGCGTATAGGTCATCGTCCGGGGCGGCAATCTCTTCTGCGGCAGAGGGGAATACAAGGCTGTGGACGCCGCCAATCAGCACAAAGCCAAGGATCAGCACAGCAAAAAGTATAACGACCGAGATAGGCCGTCCTTTTGTTTGATTCATAATCAGGCACCTCCCAAGGGCTTTTTGGCACTGATGTTCTCAAGCCAGGGGCTGAGGAGGTTCATTGCCAGAATTGAGAAGGATACCCCTTCCGGATAGGCGGTGAAACGGCGAATGAGAAAGGTAAGGACCCCACAGCCCAGGGCAAAGAGCATTCTTCCCCTTGCTGTGATAGGAGTTGTAACATAGTCGGTTGCCATGAAAATGGCGCCAAGAAACAGACCGCCGGCAAGGATCTCATAAAGGGCATGTGTGAAGCTGCCGGAAGAGAACAGGCACAGCGCAAAAACGGTGCCTATAAAAATAACGGGAAGATACCACTTGACCACGCGTCGAAGGACCAGATAGGCATAGCCCAACAGCAGCGCAAGAATACAGCCTTCGCCAATGGCGCCGCCGCGCATGCCCAGAAACATCTGGCCAAAAGAGGGAAGACCGGCTGCAGTGCCGGATGCCAGAGTTTGTAGCGGTGTTGCGGAGGAAACTGCGTCGATCATTGCGGGAGCGGCACCGCCGGCAACGGAGCTGAATGCGATCAGCATAAATACACGGCCGGAAATAGCAGGGTTGGCAAAATTGTGGCCAAGGCCGCCAAACATGCATTTTACAAACACAATAGCAAACACTGAGCCAATCACACACTGCCACAAGGCAGCATTGGTGCTGAGATTCAGACCCAGCAGCACGCCGGTCACAACGGCGGAAAGGTCGCCAATCGTCTGGTCTTTTTTCGTAAGGGCGTTAAAGCAGGCTTCGGCCAGCACACAGGAGCCAACACACACCAGCAGAATGAGCAGAGCTTTCAGCCCATAGAGAATCACAGAGGCAATGCAGGCCGGAACAAGCGCCAGCACCACATCCAGCATAATGCGGCGGGAGGAATCTTTTGTATGGATATGAGGGGGAGCACTTGAGATTAGATTTTCATTCATTCCTTTTCCTCCTCCCGTTTCTTTGCTTCAAGCATGGCATTGTACTTATATGCAAAGGCGCTGGCTTTCGCGTTGATCTCGGTAAGCGGTCTGGCAGAGGGACATACATAGCTGCAGCTGCCGCAGGTGATGCAGAGATAGCCCTTTGCTTTGCTGAGCATCTGGAAGCGGGCTGCCTCGTCATCCACTTCCATTGCTTTGGCAAAAATAGTGGGGTTCAGGCCAATGGGACACGCAGCAACGCAGCGGCCGCAATGGATACAGGCTTTCGGTTCGGGCTTTTCGCAGGATTCAGCGCTCATTACCAGAATGGCATTGGTGGCTTTCAGTGTGG
>JAKSSN010000096.1 GCA_024403095.1 Oscillospiraceae bacterium | reverse complement strand
AAAATGAACTTCTTTTAGTTCCGCTTCTTTTTCATGAAATTTAGCAACAAATAATTGAATGATAGGTTCAATATCAATTGAAAATGCAGCTATATTATTCTCCTGATTATATTTTTGATACTTAATACATTCATATAAACCAACTGTAGAAAACCGATCTAAAAACAACTCATCATCATTAATAGATTTAATAAGCTCATTTTGAAATACTGAAACGATATCAACCTTATTCGGAACATCATTATCATTATAATACCTGTATAAGGCGCCAAGCATCATATTAAAATTATCAACATCATGCTGATCTCTTATTCCAAGATCATACCCTGGATACATAAAAACAAAGTCAAAGAATTCATCATCATTTAAAGCTTTAAGTAATAGTTTGTATTCACCTTCCTTTGCATGTCTGTAAAATACTTCTCTAAAGTCAAAACCTTCGCTCATAATGTTTCCTTTCTTTTCATGCTCATTCATATATCACATATATTTAAACCGGGAACAGATACTGTTCCCGGCTATTATCATGCTTCCGCATGCAGCTCGCGGATGTCCTCCAGGATGCTGCTGCGGGTGTCGTCGATCATCAGGTCGCGGCTGGCACGGAAATAGGCATCACAGCCAAAGTTCTGCACATAAAGCGAGGTATCGTAGCCGGAGGTGACCTCGGTGGTGAACAGAACGATTTCCTGCCCATCGCCCACTGCGGCGTTCAGGAAGGCATAGGCATGGTCGAACATGGCACCGGTGCGGTCAGCCAGGGCTTCGCGCTGGGCCACCTCGTCAGAAAACAGCTCGCGGCACAGGGCCATGGCATCCTGCGGGGTGGTGATCTCTTCCTGCTTCATGCGGTCAAGGCAGTCCTGCAAAAAGCTGAGTTCCTGGCGGCAGACAGCGCTCCGGCGGCGGTCTTCCCGGCCGGCAGCGGAATCGCGTTTGAGCTCGGTGTGTTTCTGGCGGCAGATCTCCTCCAGAATGGCAGCCGGGTCCCCTGCGGCGCTGCGGAGCTGAAAGTCCTTCAGGCTGCGGTAGGCCTGCTCGGTAAATTCATCCTGCCGCATGGCCTTTGCTGCCCCCTCGCTGAGCGCCGAAAACATCAGCCCCATCACGGCGATCTTTTCATCAAAAGGCGCTGCAGCAAACTGCTGCTCCAGCAGGCGGGTGCTGCCGCCGGCAAGAATGTCGCTGATGCAGTAGGTACGGCGGTATTTGTTATACAGGTTATAGTAATTCACAAAATCCCGGGCAATGCGGGGAATGCGGATATACTGCTCCACCAGGGCAAGGTCCACCGGCAGCTTCAGCTGCTCGTGTACGTTTACCACCTCCGCCAGGTCCTCCCAGCCGCGGGCTGTGGCAAACTGCATGCCCTCGGGGGTGTTCTCCATGCGGTAGAAGTGGTCCTTTTTCAGGTCCAGGTAGCTGGTGATGGCACCATGCAGGTTCTTTTTGCGGGCATATTCCTTCCAGACCTCGTAATTTTCCTCTACATTCATGAGTCTTACACGGTCCAGCGTTACCACATCAAATTCCCGCACCGAGCGGTTATACTCCGGCGGATTGCCTGCCGCCACGATCAGCCAGCCGGCAGGCAGCGCGCGGTTGCCAAAGGTCTTGCACTGCAGGAACTGCAGCATCATGGGGGCAAGGGTCTCGGAGGCGCAGTTGATCTCGTCCAGAAACAGGATGCCTTCCCGGGTGCCGGATTCCTCCATGCAGCGGTAAACGGAGGCAAGGATCTCGCTCATGGTATATTCCGTCACGCTCTGCTCCACGCCATCGAAGCTGCGGGTCTGAATAAAGGGCAGGCCCACGGCGCTCTGGCGGGTATGGTGCGTGATGGTGTAGGACACCAGGCCAACGCCGGTCTCAGCAGCGATCTGCTGCATGATCTGCGTTTTGCCGATGCCCGGAGGGCCCATCAGCAGCACCGGACGCTGGCGGATGGCAGGAATGCAGTATTCGCCCTGCTCGTCCCGCTGCAGGTATGCCCGCAGGGTGTTGGTGATCTGAATTTTTGCTTCTTTAATATTCATACTGCCCTCTCCTTACAGCTCCGGCATTTCGGCCAGACGCTCTTCGTTATACAGTTCTTCCGCCTTTGCCTGATCCAGTTCCTCCTGCCCCAGCGTAAGGCGAATCGCCCAGGGCGGCAGTTTTACCTGCATGGGCGGCTCATTGAGGAAAACAAAAGCGGCTTCATAACCCGGCCGGCGAGTGGGATAAATACCCATGCCGTCCGTAAAATAGATCAGGCCCCGCAGGTTCGTAAACGCGCCCTTGCGGCACAGTTCATCGGCATATTCAAATACCGGGCGGAAATCCGTGGCACTGCCGCCGGAAAGCTCCAGCGCGTTCATATAAGCTTCCAGCTCCTCGGGCGAAGTGATCAGCCGGTCGCTCCGCACCCGGTCGTCGCACTGCAGGATGTGGATATTCAGGCGGCGGGTGAAGGTCTGGGTGCTGCGGAGAATGCCCCAGGTGCAGCGCAGAAATTCCCGCACCAGCTCGCCGGAAGTGGACATGGAAGTGTCCACGGCAATGATCAGGTCTTCAATTCGTTTTTCTTCCCGGGTCTCGGGCGGTTCAATGAGCGGCATGTTGCCGTAATGCTGCAGGCCGTAGGCATACCAGATGGGGTCATAAGCATCGCCGTCGGAATGCAGGACCTCTTTGGGGGCGGCAAAGCGCCGCAGAAAGGCACGGTAGTCCGTTGTGTCGCGGTTTTCGACCCGCAGCTGCGTAAGCACGGTCTCGCCGCCTTCGGCAATGCCGCCCAGCAGCGTTTCCATCGCCGTCTGGGTCTGCTCGGCCTTTTCTTTCCAGCGTTTGTCCTGCTGTTCGTCTTTTCCTTCCAGGTCCCACAGGGCATGGTCATCCTGCCGGAAGACCCGCTGCAGCTGGGCGATCTCATATTCGCCCAGGCGGTCGCGCATCAGCTTGCGGCAGATGGCATCTGCTGTGAGCACTTTCATCTCCGCCCGGCACTCGCTGAGGAAACGCTGCCCGGCAGGAGCCAGGGGCGTGCGGATGCAGTCGTAGCCCAGGTCCTCCAGAATGCTTTCCACCGCCGCATCGCAGGCAAGGTCCCACAGGGCGTGGTCCTTGTTTTTGCGCCGGTGCAGGTGGCGCAGCAGGCAGTGCAGCGTGAGGTGAAGCAGCAGCCGGCAGGGGTAGCGGCTGCCCCGCAGATAACGCTCGGCCAGAAAGCTGCCGCTGTAATACAGGTTCACGCCATCGGTTCCCGCGGTGGCGGTTTTTTCTTCGCCCGGCTGATCTGCCAGGCTGAAAAGCGCCGCGTCCAGATACGGCAGGTTCATATACAGTTCCGTTCGGCTGGCCGAAAGGATCCGGCCGCCGATCACGTTATAATTATTCTCTTCCATGGTTTTCTCAGAATTCAAACACTTTTCTGCGGCCGCTGTTTCCCTGCTGCTGCAGCTGCTGAAGCAGCAGCGCCGTAGCCTCGGTAAGATTATGGCGGCGGGCTGACTCCAGGGCGGTCTCCAGAGCCGGGCGTTCCGCCTTCAGGCGGGGCAGGATGCTGCGGAAACCGGGCAGATCCCGCTCGGCCAGGATGATTGGCAGCAGTTCCGCACTGTGGGCGGAGCAGTAGTTCAGGTACTGCAGCTCTGCCGCCGCGGAAAGCTCCCGGGGATAGCGGAGCCGGTACCAGGCTAGGCGAAGCGCGGAGCCTTCGTCATGCTCGGCAAAGAGGAATGCAGGCCAGCGGGCATCGAAATCCGCAAGGTTCAGTGTTCCTTCGCGAAAGGCGGCGCGATACTGAAAGCCGCCGCCGGAAATATTCAGTTCAAAATGGTGGGCCGGGCTGTTTTCTTCATAGTTCTCGTAATAGGCCGGGAACACCAGCTTTGCCGCCGTTTCGCCCTCCGGGCCGGTAAGTTCCGCCGTAAGCTCGCCGGAAAACTCGTTTGCCAGCAGGAACAGGCTGCGGCCGTGCTGCGCACTGCCCGGGCGGATCACGATCCGGTTCAGGTCGCGGCAGTTCATAAATGCTCCGGCTGCGATCTCCTGCAGGGAGTCGGCCAGCATAAGGCTCTGCAGATTGCGGCAGTTGAAAAAGGCATAACGCCCGACCTTTTTCAGGCCGGCCGGAAGCCCCAGATGCCGCAGGCAGGTGTTATCCGCCCCTGCAGTGCCCGCTCCCGCGCCAAGCAGCTCCAGCATTTCGCCTTCGGTTGGGCGCTGCCCCGCAGCAAGGGCATGGTGCTCCAGGGCAACCACCGGTTGCCCGTCGATCTCATCCGGGAGCACAGCCGTTTCATCCGCTGTTTCTGCCCGCAGAATATGAATGCCGTCCGCTTCGCGGCGGATCACCAGCTTCCAGCTGCCGGCACCGTATGAATTCAGCATATGCTCCCTCCTTTTTTATTCCAATACCAGTAATTTAGCAGATTTCCCCGGGGGAAATCAATCCCGGATCGGCAGTTTTCCGTATTTCCTTTTTCCCTGGCAGAAGGGCACGCTGCAGGGCAGTTTTTCCTTTTGCAATTGGCAGCCCGATGGACTAAAATAGAATCAAAAGAGAAAAACCAGAAAACAGAAAGGATCGGTGTGATATGAAAAAACTGTTCGAACTCGGTAACCGCTATGCCGCCAAAAGCGACTGGAAAGACTTTGCACTCACCAAATTCTGCCTCTTCTCCATGGGCCTGCTGATCGGGTCGTTCCTGCCCGAAAAAGCCAAGCGTCCTGCCCGCATAAGTGCCGGCAGCATTTTTGCGGCAAGCTACTCCGTGCTGATGAAAAAGATCATTTTGATCATAAAGGAGATGCGCAGCGAAAGCTGACGCACGGCAGGAAACAATGAAGAAAGCCAAAATGACAAAGGACACAGTTCCACAGGGCTTTACGCTGCAGCTGGCCATTGTGGATGCGATCCCGGTGCTGTTTTTCTGCGCAAGCATGGTGGCCGTGGGCATTCTGTTCCGCAGCGGCCTGTTTCTGCTGGGTGCTGGCCTTGTGCTTTTTGCCGGCGCGGCAAAAGTTCTGTGGAAGATCCTGGTAGTCTGCAGGCAGAAAAACATCTGGTGGATGTTTCTGCAGATGCGCATTCTGATGCCGGTCGGCATGCTGCTGATGCTGGCATCCGTTTTTCTCAACCGTTCCCGCATCCATGGCGCCGCTCTGTGGCGGGCCATAAGCACAATGCCCTCGCTGGCCTGCTTTATCGTTGGTATTGCAGGAATGGTGCTGATGACTGTATTTGCCTTTACGCTGGATTCCAGCGACGTGAAAAGCAACTGGATCGAGCAGCTGACCAACGGCGTAGCACAGGCAGCGTTTTTCGTTGGAATTCTGCTGCTGATCTAGGCGCAGTTTTTCGTTCTGAGGGAACAGATGCCGAAACGTGATGGTCTGAAATAAGCACAAAATCAAAAACAGGAGTTTCTCCCCGCCCAGTGCGGAAAGAAGCTCCTGTTTGGTTTTTCCGGTTGTGCTCAGTGGCGCATCAGCGGAGCGGAACCGTCATCCTCCATTTTGGTGATGGAGCGGATCTCTGCGGTGTAGCTGTATTTCTCGTTCACCTGCACGGTAAAGCGGTCGCCCACCTTTTTTCCCAGCACCTGCTGGCCGAAGGGGCTCTCCTTGCTGATCAGGCCCATGCGGGGGTCGCAGCGGACAGTGGTGACCACCTGAATGATCTCAGTCTCGTCGTCTTCGGGCATATAGATCTCCACCTTGTCGAACAGGCCGACTTCGTCGTCCTGGGAGCGGTCCTCGATGACATGGGCGGTTTTGATCATATTTTCCAGGTAGCGCATGCGGCTCTGGTTTTCGCGCTGAGCCTGCTTGGCTGCCTTGTATTCGTAGTTTTCGCTCAGGTCACCGAAAGCGCGGGTGCGCTTGACTTCCTCGATGATCTCGGGCTGCAGGTCCAGCCGGCGATGGTCTAGCTCTGCCTGCATTTTTTCTATATCCTTGCGGGTAAGTTCGTTATGCATGATTTGATTGCCTTGTCCTTCCTGTTTTGTTCGTATGAAGTATTAAGCATTCAGGGGGCAAAGTCAAGCGCTTTTTGTGAAAAATGCCCCTTGGAAATCATTTGCATTGGTATACCCCGTCTGATATAATTCTTTTTTGTTGGTTGAAGTAAAACTGCAGCCAAAAATAAAATATCTCTGCGGCTGCCAGCCGTGGGAAAGGACGTAAAAAATATGGAAAACTCTAAGAAATCATTTGAAAAGATCGTTGCTCTTTGCAAAAACCGCGGTTTTGTTTTTGCCGGCAGCGAGATCTACGGCGGTCTGGCCAACTCCTGGGATTACGGCCCTCTCGGCGTAGAGTTCAAGAACAACGTGAAAAAGGCATGGCTCAAGAAGTTCGTTCAGGAAAGCCCCTACAACGTGGGTTTGGATGCCGCCATCATCATGAACCCCCAGACCTGGATCACCACCGGTCACGTCTCCAGCTTCTCCGATCCTCTGCTTGACTGCAAGGCCTGCAAGGCCCGCCACCGTGCCGACAAGCTCATTGGTGACATTCACCCCGAGATCAACGTGGATGCCATGAGCTTTGATGAAATGGATTCCTTCATTGCTGACAACGCAGACATCCTCTGCCCCATCTGCGGCAAGCATGATTTCACCCCCATCCGCAAGTTCAACCTGATGTTCAAGACTGCCATCGGTGTTACCGAGGACTCCTCCTCCACCTGCTATCTCCGTCCCGAGACCGCACAGGGCA
>JAKSSN010000095.1 GCA_024403095.1 Oscillospiraceae bacterium | reverse complement strand
TTCACACCAACGATCTCGCCATCGGGGGCAACCTGAAGGGTGTTGCACATAATGGTGGGCCAGCCCAGCTGCTTCATGAGGGGAGCGGCAAACTGCTCAAAGGTGTCGCTGAGGATGATGACCTGCGTGATCTCGCGCAGGGCATCCAGAAATTCGCGGGCACCTTCCAGGGGCTTGATGCCGGAGATCACTTCCTGAATCTCCTTCAGGCCAAGGCCGTGTTCCTTCAGAATTGCCATGCGGAACTTCATCAGCTTATCGTAATCGGGCTCGTCGCGGGTGGTGCGGCGCAGCTCGGGAATGCCGGTGGCTTCGGAGAATGCGATCCAGATCTCGGGTACAAGAACGCCTTCCAGATCAAGGCAGACAATATTCATAAACAGGTTCCTCCTGAAAAAATTTTCCTCATCATACTATAGCAAAGTGGATTTGTCCAGTGATTTCGAACAGGTGTATACCAATGAAAAACAAAAAATCGGCAGGCCGACGAATCGGTCTGCCGAAGGAAATCAGGTTGCCAGGGTAAATCGTTCCGGCTTTGGCTTGTATTTTACTCCGGATACAACCCCCATTGCCGCAAACAGCGTAACCATGGAGGATCCGCCATAGCTGAAGAAGGGGAGCGTAAGGCCGATAACCGGGGTGATGCCAAGGCACATGCCCATGTTGATAAAGGTCTGGAATGCAATAGCAGTTCCCATGCCGCAGCATACCAGCATGTCGAAGGTACGGCCGCTGTGAATGCCGATGTAATAGCAGCGAAGAATAATGATGGTAAGCAGGATCATTACCACAATGCAGCCGATCATGCCAAGCTGCTCGCCGATGCAGGAAAAAATAAAGTCGGTATGTTTGCCGGTGAACACGGTGCTGTGTCCGGCATCTACGCCGGTCATACGGCCGGAAGCAAGGGTAGTGCGGCTTTGGATGGTCTGCCAGCGGATTCCGTAACCTTCCGGGTCGACCGAGGGGTCGTAAGGAGCCAGCAGACGCTGCTTCTGGTAGCCCTTCAGGAAGTAGGTCCACAGCAGGGGAACCACAGCGGCAACCGCGGCAAAACCAATGACGAACCAGTAAAGCTTAACGCCAAGGCAGAAGAACATAACCAGGAAAATTGCCAGAATAATGGTTGCGGAACCAAGGTCGGAAGAAATGACCTGAATGGCAAGGAAGACCAGAGCAAAATGACCGGCCATCATTACCACGGAGGGGAAAGAATTGATGTCTTTATATTCCTTCAGGTAGGTCATCTGTTTTGCCGAAACAATAACGTACAGAATTTTGATGACCTCAGAGGGCTGAATACCGATACCTGCGAAACGGATCCAGCTCTTGTTGCCCGTGTCGTCAGCCGAACCGAAGATAATGAGTGCGATCATCAGAAGAATGTTTACTGCTGCCAGGATCTTCCACTGGTTGCCCAGGATATCCGGGTCAACAAAGGTGAAGACCACAAAAGCGCCCACGCCGATCACGATGGAAGCAGACTGAACGATAACGCACTTGGTGGAGCCCACGCCGTAGCCGGCGGCATCCAGGTTGCCGGTTGCTGTTTTAACAGCAAACAGGCTGATGGCCGAACAGATCAGGCAGATCACCAGCAGGAAGATATCGGCGTGCTGGAAAAAATCAAGAGCATATTTACGGAACGTTGCTCGAAAGCCCGTTTTTTTAATAGGAAAAACACCGCCTTTCTGCGGAACACAAAGAGTATTTCGTACAGAGATTATATTAGCATAGATTTTCTCTTTACGCAATGCCTGGCAAAGTGGTATAATAACACGAATAGCAGAAGAACAAGGAGAGCAACAAGTTGGCTGTCTTTATTTCAAATAACGAACAGGAAACCGAACAGATCGGTGCCCAGTTTGCAGCAGAGCTTCCCGGCGGCACGGTGATCGCCATGTATGGCGACCTTGGCGCAGGAAAAACTGCTTTTGTACGCGGCATGGCCCGGGGAATGGGCCTGGATTGCCGCGTTTCCAGCCCCACGTTTACCATCGTGAACGAATATCTTGGCAAGCGCGAGCTGATTCATTTCGATATGTATCGCCTTTCCTCAGCGGACGAGCTTTTCGACATTGGCTGGGAAGATTACCTGGCCCGCGGCGCAGTGTGCGTGGTGGAGTGGAGCGAAAACGTGGAGGATGCCTTTTTTGGCGACGAGATCACCGTAAGCATTGAAAAGCTGGGTGATACCGAGCGCCGCATCACGATTGGGGAGGGAAAAACATGCTGATCCTTGCCTTTGAATCATCCGCAAAGCCGGCATCGGTTGCCCTTGTGCAGGACGGCGCACTCCTCAGCCAGTCCACACAGGTCAGTGCACTTACCCACAGCCGCACTTTGCTGCCGATGGCCGAAGATATGCTGAAAAACGCCGAACTTACGCTGCAGGATGTGGACCTGATCGCAGTTGCCCACGGCCCCGGTTCCTTCACCGGGATCCGCATCGGGGTTTCTACGGTAAAGGGCCTTGCCTGGGCTTTGGATAAGCCCTGCACAGGTGTTTCTACCCTGGAAGCTATGGCCTGGCATGGCATTGCCGCCGGCGGTTATGTCTGCCCGGTGATGGATGCACGCCGCAGCCAGGTTTATAATGCCCTGTTCGAGATCCGCGACGGCCGTCCCTGCCGCCTTACGGAAGATCGTCCTATTGCTCTGGCAGAACTGGCAGAAGAGGTTCGTGCGCTGAACGCTCCGGTGTTCCTGGTGGGCGACGGAGCCGAGCTTACCGCAAAGTTCTTCCGCGAGCATGATGTGCCCTGCACCGTTGCACCCGAAAACCTGCGCTGGCAGGATGCCTGGGGCGTTGCAATGGCCGCGATGCAGAAAGAGCCCGGCACGACCTACGACCTGCTGCCGGTCTACCTGCGCCTTTCCCAGGCCGAGCGCGAGCGTAACGAGCGCCTTGCCGCCGAGGCAAAAAACGAAAATCAGTAAATCCCAAATTAATTATTTTTAAAATAAGGAGAAACGACAATGAGCAATCTTTGCGTATTCGACCATCCTCTGATTCAGCACAAGCTTTCTGTGCTTCGCGACGAAAAGACCAGCGTTAAGGAATTCCGCGAGCTGATCAGCGAGATCTCTATGCTGATGTGCTTTGAAGTAACCCGCAACCTGGCACTGGAAGAA
Organism: Oscillospiraceae bacterium; assembly: GCA_024403095.1. Taxonomy (GTDB): domain Bacteria; phylum Bacillota; class Clostridia; order Oscillospirales; family Oscillospiraceae; genus Limivicinus. Next base: position 3,573 of record JAKSSN010000095.1, on the reverse strand, counting down.
GTTGATGTTCAGACTCCTGTAGCAGTGGCAAAGTGCCGCCGCCTGGCCGGCAAAAAGCTGGCAGTAGTTCCCATCCTCCGCGCTGGCCTTGGCATGGTGGACGGCATGGTCAATATGATCCCCAACGTAAAAGTTGGTCACATCGGCCTGTTCCGCGATCCTGAAACTCTGGAGCCTGTGAAGTATTATTTCAAGATGCCCCCCGATATCGGCGAGCGTGATGTTATTGTTGTTGACCCCATGCTTGCAACCGGCGGCAGTGCTTCCGCAGCTGTCACCTTCCTGAAGGAAGCCGGCGCAAAGAGCATTCGCCTCATGGACATTATTGCAGCTCCCGAGGGCGTTGAGCGCATGCAGAAGGACCACCCGGATGTTGATATTTATGTAGCAGCACTGGATGATCACCTGAACGACCACGGCTACATCGTTCCCGGCCTGGGCGATGCAGGCGACCGTATCTTCGGAACCAAGTAAATTATGCAGTATTCGAGGCAGCGGCCTTAGCGCAGCTGCCTCTTTTTTCATCTTTTGTAAACGGAGGATACTTCCTATGTCCATGGTGGTCATTGGCAATATTTTTGTGGATATCAAGGGCTTTCCGGATGGGATCTATATCCCGGGCGGGCGCAACGCAGGCCGCATGGAAACTGTACATGGCGGCGTTGGCCGCAATGTTGTGGAAGACATCGCGAATATTGAACTGCGCCCGGTGTTCGTAAGCCTTGCGGATGATGATGAATCCGGCGACGCGGTGATCCGCAAGCTCATGCGCCACCGCATCAACACCGACTATATTGTCCGCAAACCCAATGGAAACGGGAAGTGGCTGGCAATTTTTGACCATACGGGTGATGTGGTGGCATCCATCTCGGTGCGGCCTGACATGTCCGGGCTGCCCGAACTGCTGGAGGAAAAAGGCGACGAGATATTTGCCGGGTGCGACAGCATTGTGGTTGAGATCGACATGGAAAAAGAAGTGATCCGCCAGGTCTTCCGATTTGCGGAAAAATACGGCAAAAAGGTGTTTGCTGTGGTTGCCAACATGGCAATTGCAATTGAGCGGCGCGATTACCTGAAAAAGATCGAATGCTTTGTATGCAACATTCAGGAGGCAGGGCAGCTGTTCCTTGCAGATTTTTCAGACCTGAGCCCCGAAGCAATGGCCAGGGAACTGGCAGAACGAGTGAAAAATGCGGGTTTCCGCTCCATGGTGGTCACGATGGGAGCCCAGGGCAGTGTGTATGCCGACAGGGAAGGGAACTGAGGCGTATGCCCGGCACATAAGGTTCAGGTGTGCGACACGACCGGGGCCGGAGATGCCTTCTGCGCCGGTGTGGCGATCGGCCTGACGTATGGCAAAACGCTGCCGCAGGCGGCAGAGATCGGCACAAGATTATCGGCATCGGTGATCACGCAGATGGAAAATGTATGCCCCCGTTTTCAGCCAAGAGAGCTGGGGCTGGATATTGATGTGGAAGACTGAGTTTGAGGATCAGGATATGGACGAGAAAAACAACGAACTGGAACTGACAGAAGAACTGCTTACCGAAGAAGTGGCCGCAGATTATGATGAAGACAGTGCGGACGGAACGGCAGAAACGGGCAAGCTGTATATAGTTGCAACCCCCATTGGTAATTCGCGCGATATGTCTCCCCGCGGCAAAGCAATTCTTGAAACCGTGGATATGATCGCTGCCGAGGATACCCGCCGCAGCATGGTGCTGATGAACAAGCTGGGCATTCGCAACCGCCTGGTATCGAACCACAAATTCAATGAATATGGCAAAGCGGAGCATTTTGTGAATGAAATGCTGGCAGGCAAAAGCATTGCCGTGATCACAGATGCCGGAACTCCCTGCATCTCCGATCCCGGCAACGAACTGATCCGTGCTGCGGTGCGGAACGGCATTCCGGTGATCGGAGTGCCCGGCTGCTGTGCTGCAGTTACAGCGCTTTCCGTCAGCGGTTTTGATCTTTCCAGTTTTCTGTTCTATGGTTTTTTCCCCCGCGAAAACGCAGACCGCCGCAAGCTGCTGGAAAAACTGCGCCATGGCGATACCCGTACCTTTGCCTTTTATGAAAGCCCAAAGCGCATCATGGACTTTGTGGAATTCTTTATCCGTGAAGATGCAAAAGTTCAGATGTGCCTTTGCAACGACCTGACCAAGCTGCATGAAATGGCATTCCGGGGCACCCCTGCGGAAGTGAAAGAGCAGCTGCTTGCCAAGGGAAACTATGAAAAGGGCGAATATGCTGTTATTATCGAGGTTCAGGAGGAGTATATCTTCAACAAGACTGAGCATACTGTAACGGCGGAGGCTATGATCGTGGATGCAATGCTGCAGGGCGGCCTGCGGGCAAAGGATGCGATCGCTTCGGTGATGGCAGACCCTAATAATTCCTACAGCAAGAACGAGCTGAAGGCAGCAGCGCTGAACCTGAAGCGGCTGTTTGGTGAAGGCTGATGGCGGATCTGAAGCAGGAACTGCTGCTGGCACTGCCGCGGCTGCGCAAAGCAGTGTTCAGCCAGCCAACCGAGCAGGCAAGCTATGAAAAGGTGATCCTTCGCCCTGTATCGGCCAAGGGAAAAGTGCTTTTTCAGGCGGAATGCTTCCGCAACAATCAGGCGTTTCACCGCAACTGCGAGGAGGAGACTCTGGCTCAGCTGATGCAGGATGAGTTTGACGGGCGTTTCCGTCAGGTGCTGATCACCACCTCCGACGGAGCGGCACAGTATGTGCTCAAACGGGACGGAAGCTATAAGCGCACCGGAAAAAGCGCGGTACCGCTGCCCGGCGGGGACGCGGTGCAGGAACACGACCGAAAGAAGAATTATCTGCTGCCCGAGGGGGAAAATATACCTGCCCTGGTAGATCTTGGGGTGTTCACACCGGATTTTCATATTGTAAAATCCCGCTACGATAAATACAAACAGATCGACCGTTTTGTGCGCCTGGTGGATGATGAGCTTTCGGCCACAGACCGCAAGAGCATTACGGTACTGGATTTTGGCTGCGGCAAATCGTACCTTACATTTATTCTGTATTACTATTTTGCTGTGAAGCGCGGCATGAAAACCACCATCTATGGCTATGATCTTAAGCAGGAAGTGGTGGAGCATTGTAATCAGATCGCCGAAAAATATGGCTATGATGGGCTGAAGTTTATCCATGCGGATGTTACGAAGGATGCACTGTACGATGAAAAGATCGACATGATCGTTACCCTGCATGCTTGCGACACAGCAACGGATTATGCCCTGAACTATGCCGTGAAGCATGGGGCACAGTATATTTTTTCCGTGCCCTGCTGCCAGCACGAGGTGAATCTTTCCATTCACAAAGCACAGGCAGAGGGAGATCTGAACCTGCTGATGGACTATGGCATCATTCAGGAGAGAATGTCTGCGCTGCTTACGGATTCCATCCGCGCGGCGGTGCTGAAAGACCTGGGGTACCGGGTGGACCTGATCGAATTTATCGACTTTGAGCATTCACCCAAGAATCTGATGATCCGGGCTGTAAAAACAGGCAAAAGGTCAAATAACGGGTGCCGGCGCAGCCGAATGCTGGC
>JAKSSN010000094.1 GCA_024403095.1 Oscillospiraceae bacterium | reverse complement strand
TGTCGATTATACACAGGCGGGTAAGCAGGTTTATTCTTCCGACGAATTGAGCGCGCTGGAACAGAAACTGAAAGAGCTGTGGAAAAATGAGCCGGAGATGCTCAAGTGCGTACCTATCGTGCTGGCAGTTGTTGCTAAGAGCAATGCGGAGGAGGGGCATCTGGTAATCTCCGAACAGCTGTATAATTACAGCATGTGATTTTAAGTTACATTTATGAATCAACGAATGAAAAAAACGATCCGCAAACTGGTGGCAAAACCCGGGCTGCGCAGGCTCAAGCCGGTTTCGGATGGAATCATGCGGCGGGCTGGGCTGCGGGAAGAGGCAGCCCAGCTGCGCAATTGCGGGGTTCCGGTGATCCTGTTTGGAATCAATCGCTTAAGCCTGAAGTTTTATAAACTTCTACAGGCTAACGCTGTTGAAACCAAACTTGTTGCCATGGATGAGGATGCAATACCCGAATCCTGCCAAAAAGATGTGATACAGGCAGAGGACCTGCTGTATTTAAAGGAACAGAACCCGAAGTTTTATTCCATGACGGCTTCGCGGGACGGAGTTGTGAAAAGCAGGCTTTTGGACCTTGGTTTCCGGCCGCAAAGCGTAAAACGCCTGGGGTATGGCACACTTGCGCGGGTACGTGGCTGCCGCCTGGCAGATGCCTGGGATCCTCTGCTTGGCAGTGTGCGCTCGAAAGACAGCGAGGTTCCCGGATACACGGTGTTCAGCAACTGCAAGAGCGCTGATTGCCTGCGGATCATGATTCTGGGAGGCTCCACTTCTGACCCTACGCTGATGAATCTGAAAAGCTGGAGCGAATATCTGTTCGAGGCTCTGCGAGACATGAGTATTCCCGTTACCATATATAATGGGGCGGTTGGCGGCTATTGCGCCGCTCAGGAGATGAAAAAGCTGATGCGCGATCTGCCTGTATTGCGGCAGCACCTGGTGTTCAGCCCGAGCGGCGTGAACGACGCAGCAGGAATCTACATGAATGCGAAGCACCCGCTCTATCAGCAGGAGGATGAAGCGGCAGCACAGTGGCTTGTCCGGTCCGGGCGGGCGGTGAACCAACTGCAGGATGGGATCCCGCTGAAAAACACCAGCTTTGGCCCGAAGGATGGCCGCACATTGTTTGAAGTGTGGCTGGATATGGAGCGAAGCATGCACGGGATCTGCAGCGAATTTGATGCGCAGTTTTACGCATTTCTGCAGCCGATACGCGAGATCAGCGCGGTAAAGACCTACTTTTACCGCGAAGCCAAACAGAAATTAGCCAGAAACAAACCGGACTGGATGCAGGACCTTACCGGATTTTATGAAAAGGACAAGGCCGTGTTTTCGGATTTTTGCCATGTTTATGAGCGCGGCAACCGGAAAATGAGCCGGTATATGCTCCGGTATGTGCTGGAGTATCTTAGTTCCGGCGGCTGTGAATAACAGAACGAATGGAGATGAACGAAATGGACAGCAGTACAAGGATCAACTCAGCTTTTTCGCTATTGAGGGAGTGGTATGTTGCTGCTGCCCGTGAGCTGCCGTGGCGAATGAACGGCGATGCCTATTCTGTATGGATCTCGGAAATTATGCTGCAGCAGACACGAATCTCTGCCGTGGTGGAATACTACGCGCGTTTTATGCGAGCTCTGCCCACGATTCAGACGCTTGCTGAAGTGGATGATGATGAATTACTGAAGCTTTGGCAGGGACTTGGGTATTATAACCGGGCAAGAAACCTTAAAAAAACTGCGCAGATCCTTGTAGAGAAATATAATGGCAGTTTTCCTGCAGACTATGATGCCATCCGGGCACTGCCGGGAATTGGGGAGTACACGGCAGGAGCAATTTCGTCCATTGCTTTTTCCATCCCGGTGCCGGCAGTTGACGGCAATGTGTTGCGGGTAATGACGCGCCTTTTGAACGACAGCAGCGATATTTCTGCGGAACGCACAAAAAAACAATACAGGCAGATGATCCTGCCGCACATCCCCAAAGAGGATGCAGGCAATTTGAACCAGGCTATTATGGAGCTGGGCGAAACGATCTGCCTGCCGAACGGTGCACCGCTCTGTGCCGGCTGCCCTTTAAGCGGCCTATGCATGGCTTATCAGCTGAATACAACGGACCGGATCCCTGTAAAAACTCCACCAAAAGCACGTAAAATCGAGGAGCGCAAGGTCCTGCTTGCTTTTCGGGAGGGCCGTGTTGCACTTCGTAAGCGCCCTTCCAAGGGGCTCCTGGCAGGATTGTGGGAATACCCCAATTATTCCGCCGCCGAAGGAGAAAAGCTGGCAGGCGACGGGTTTGACGAATCGAGCCTGCCGGAACCCTGCGCAGAGGGAATTCATGTTTTTTCGCATATTGAATGGCACATGAAAGCATATACCATTGAATTGAGCGGCAAGCTGCCGGAAGGTTGGGTGCTAGCTGATTATAACCAGCTGCAAAACCAGTACGCAGTGCCAAATGCGTTCCGCTTTGTTGAGGAGAGCGTGAAGAACCGGATTTTGTAATTGATGGGTAATAATTCATTATGAACTATTTATGCAGTTATTCTTCGCCCTTGGGACCAATGACTATGGCAAGCGATGGCGAAATGCTTACCGGACTTTGGTTTGACGGGCAGAAATATGACCGCGCGGGCCTTGATGTGAGCTCGGCCTTAACTAAAGCTGATCTGCTGGTCTTTCGCGAAACTGTCGATTGGCTGGACGGGTATTTTGCCGGCAAGGAACCGGGCACGATTCCGTGTGTGAAAATGGAAGGGTCACCCTTCCAGCGGCTTGTCTGGGAGCTGTTATGCACCATTCCATCCGGAACGGTGGTAAGCTATGGCGAGCTTGCTCAGATCTGCGCCCAGCGAATGGGAATTGAGCATATGTCGGCCCAGGCGGTTGGCGGCGCGGTAGGGAGGAACCGGATATCCGTTCTTGTGCCGTGCCACAGAGTTGTGGGCACGAACGGAGCACTTACCGGATATGCCGGCGGAGTAGAACGGAAGGCCTGGCTGCTGGCGCATGAAGGAATCCCCACCGAAAATACAGCTGCCGGCGTAAGAGTTTTAAGCACAGAAAAAGGAAATAGATGAATGATCACTTCAATTTTAGCAAGCACACCCACCAGTATGGAAACAGGAGCCTTTTTCTGCTCCAACCGGCAGTATGAAACCTATCACCGTTATATTCCGCACGAAGTAAAATTATTGTTTATCTGCTCGGATCCAAAGGATCCTAAGCATAATGACGAATATTGCCGGGATGTTAAGGCAGTGCTGGAAGAAATTGGTTTTTACGTGCAGAATGTGATTCTGCTGGACGGGCGCAGCGAAAACCGGCTGGAAGAATACCTGCGGGAAAGCAATGTGATCTATCTTGCGGGCGGGCATGTACCCACCCAAAGCGAATACTTTAGAAGCATTCACCTTGCGGAGCTGCTTTTGAATTTTTCCGGCACTGTCATCGGCTGCAGCGCGGGAAGCATGAACGCTGCATCTACAGTGTATGCGGAGCCGGAGCTTGATGGCGAGGCAACGGATCCAAACTACCAGTTGTTTATTCCCGGCCTTGGCCTTACGGATACCATGATCATTCCGCATGCATATTCTGTGATGAACGGAGTGCTGGATGGTAAGAAAAGGCTGGAGGAAATTGTTTTTCCTGATTCGGCCGGAAAATGCTTTTTGCTTCTGCCCGACGGCAGCTACCTGCTTTGCACCGAAGAGGAGGAACGGGTGTTCGGCGAGGCATATCTGATTGCGGATGGAGCGATGAAGCTGTTTTGCACCAGCTCCGGATCGCGGCAATTAAAGAAAAAAACAGAAGAGTAAGCAAGGCTCACTCTTCTGAACAGGTGTGGAATTTTATTTGTGCAGCTCCTTTTGAATCAGCTGTGCCAGGAGTTTTTGCCCCTCGGGTGTGCGAAGCACCTGAAGAACGGCAGATTTGAAATTCTCGCTTTTCAGCAGCATGTTGAACATTGGGCTGGAATCGTGATCTTCTGCGCCGGAAGAAGCAACTACCTGCTTTTTCACCGGGCGAATGACCGGTGCATCGGGTTCTTCGGGAACATTCCCGCTCAGCCAGGAGCCCATATCCATGGTGTCGTCGGTCTCACCGTTCAGATAGGGGAGAGACACGCCAAAAAATGAGGCGAGCTTTTCCTGCTGTTGTTTGGAAGGAGTAAGTTTTCCTGCCTCGAACTTTTCAATCTGTGATTTTAATACGCCAATCTTTTCTGCCAGTGCGGCAGTACTGAGATTTTTAGAAGTGCGGAGTGCGGCAAGCCGCTGAGAAAATTTTACCATAATAGCCTCCCTGACTACTCATTAGTCTTTTTCCTTACTATACCATATTTTGTAATGAGAAGCAATTGCTGCTGAGCCAACCAGGAGCAGTTGCACCCGTTGTATAAGCCTGTTAAAATGAGCAATATGAATAATCAGAAGAACAAGCAAACGAACCGCAAAAACTGCACAATAGGGGTCCTGGCTCATGTGGACGCCGGAAAAACTACATTGTGTGAAACCATGATGTATGCAGCCGGTATTATTTCTGCGCCCGGAAGTGTAGACCAGAGAAGCAGCAATTTTGACACCAACTCCATTGAACGGCAGCGAGGCATAACCGTTTTTTCCGCCCAGGCGATGATTCCTTGGCGCTCGACGGATTTTTATATCATCGATACGCCGGGCCATTCCGACCTTGCAGCGGAAGCGGAGAGGAACCTGCCAGTGCTGGATTATGCTGTGGTCGTGATCAGCGGAAGCGCCGGTGTGCAGGCGCATACCTTAACGATATGGTCGCTGCTGGAAAAGTACAGGATTCCTACGTTTCTGTTCATTTCCAAAATGGACCTGCGCGATACAAATAAACAGGAAGTGCTGCAAAATTTAAGAGCCCGCCTTTCCGACAGCTGCTTTGAACTGGATCAGTCTGCAGACTACGAGAGCATTTCTATGGCTTCGGAAGAAGCTATGGAAGAGTATCTGGAAACCGAAACTCTCTCGGATGATTGCATTTGCAGACTGATCCGTGAACGGAAGCTGTTCCCCTGCTTTTTTGGTTCGGGACTGAAGAACCAGGGAGTTGAGGAGTTTCTGGATGGCCTGGAACGGTTTACGATCCCTCAGCCTTATCCGAGTGATTTTTCGGCGAGGGTTTATCGCGTTAGCCGGGATACGAAAGGGGAACGGCTTACCTGGCTGAAAATTACCGGCGGGGAACTTGCAGTTCGTGAACCGGTGGAGTATTCTGGCCCGGACGGCGAAGTATTACGGGAAAAAGTGAATCAGCTCCGCTTCTATAACGGACTGCGTTTTGAAACGGCCGAAAAGGCTGCGGCGGGGCAGGTGTGCGCAGTAACCGGCTTAAGCCAAACGCTGCCCGGAATGGGAATACAGATTGAAAACAGCGCTCCGCCGGAGCTTGTTCCCATCATCAACTACCGCCTGCTCCTGGATAGAAAAGAAGACCCGCGGACGGTTTATCGCAAAATTCTTGTTCTGCAGGAAGAGGACCCTATGCTCCGCATCAGCTGGAACGAGGAAAAACAGGAAATCTCTGTTTTCCTAAGCGGAAGAATTCAGCGGGAAGTTTTTTGTGCTCTGTTGAAGGAACGCTTTGACCTGGATGTACAGGTGGATGCAGGCACCATTGTGTATAAAGAGACTATTGCGGAACCGGTGGAGGGGATCGGCCATTTTGAGCCCTTGCGGCACTATGCCGAGGTTCATCTGATCCTGGAACCTTTGCCCGAAGGCAGCGGCATGCAGTACGGCAGCATCTGCAGCGAGGATTTTCTGGACAGAAACTGGCAAAACCTGATTCTTACACATCTGATGGAAAAAAAGCACCGCGGTGTACTCACCGGGGCAGAGCTTACGGATGTTCGCATAAGCATTGCCAGCGGACGCGCCCATGTGAAGCATACGGAAGGCGGCGATTTTCGTCAGGCAACCTACCGGGCAGTGCGTCAGGGCCTGATGCAGGCAAAATCGATTCTTCTGGAGCCTTATGTCCATTTTGAGATCGCGATCCCAACCGAAATGATGGGCCGTATCATCAGCGACCTGAAAATGATGGGCGTTGAGTTTGATTCCCCGGTTTCTCAGGGCCAGACGACCTTGATCACGGGAGCCGGGCCAGCTGCCAGCCTTTGCGGATATGCAGAAAAAATGCCGGAGATCAGCCGTGGCCTTGGCCGAATGGAATATGCGTTTGAAGCCTATAAACCATGCCGCAACCAGGATAAGGTGGCTGCGGAGTTTGGATATGATCCGGAAGCCGACCTTGAAAATACACCGGATTCGGTGTTCTGCTCGCACGGGGCAGGGATGACGGTGAAGTGGAACCGGGTAGATGACTATATGCATTTAGACCGGGTACTTGGCGCAGAAAAGGAAGAGAAGCATGCGGCGCCTGTTCTTCGCTATTCCAGCTCGGCAGACTTTGATGATAAAGAGCTGGAACGGATGATGATGCGGGAGTTCGGGCCGATTCGCAGGCCAGTCTACTCGGCACCTAAAATCAATGCAGCGCCAAAAGAACCAAGAAATCTTTCCACCCACGGGAAGTATGTGATCGTTGACGGGTATAATGTTCTTTATGCCTGGAAAAGCACAAAGGAACTTGCGAAAGAGAACCTGGATCTTGCGCGCAATATGCTGATCGATCAGCTTTATGGCTTTGCGGAATACACCGGAGTATCCGTGGTTCTGATTTTTGATGC
>JAKSSN010000093.1 GCA_024403095.1 Oscillospiraceae bacterium | reverse complement strand
AGACATGCGTTGTTAGCTCAGCTGGATAGAGCGTCTGGCTACGGACCAGAAGGTCAGGGGTTCGAATCCCTTACAGCGTGCCAAAGACCCGGAACCACATTGTGGTTTCGGGTTTTTGTTTTTTCAAAAATACGAAGTTTTTCAGGTCAGAAACCGTTTTGCCTGAACAGCGTTAAATACCGAAGCAGCCCGGCAGAGTTTGTTCTGCCGGGCTGCTTTGCTGCTTCTGTATATGACGTATGCATTGTTCAAATAGATCCACCCCAACGCTGTTTCATTTCCTGTAAGCGAAGATAAGAAATCTTTTTTGCATTTTTTTGATTGCAGGGTGGTTCCGCTGGCGAGGGGCAGACGGGAACAATCCCAAAACTTATATTTTAAACTATTTGTCTTTATTTGAGCTAAAAAAGATAGTTCTGGCGGAAATTATATGCTATATTCTAACTGTGGTAGTTTTATCTTGAGCAATGCAACAATTGTATGAAAGACACCTGGACTTATGTCTCTTTGGAGGTACGTAATGACACCTGTTTTTGTTATTATTTCAATTGCACTGTTTTGTGCAATGCTTTTTAATCTGGCTGCGAAGCCAAAGGTTTCACGGGGGCTGATTGGAGCGTGCAGCCTGATTTCCGGTATCGGAGGCCTTATTGTTTATGGTATCGGTTTTTCTTCTGTGCTGCGAAACGGCGCGCAGGTAGTCTTTCACACGGTTTATGCCGTATGCCGTATGTATGCGGGCGTAAATGAACTCTCTTCCATAAGTTCTGCACCCTTGCTGCAGAACAGCTTTGTTCTTGCTGTTTTCTGGCTGCTGCATTTGATGGCTTTTTATGCCACGGCAAGTGCGACTATTTCCGCATTGGGGGCAACTGCGCTGAAAAAGCTCAAATATTGGCTTCAGCGTTATGGCCGCTCGGTAATCATTTACGGCGTCAACGATGATACGGTGGCTTTTGGGCGCAGTCTCATTTCGTCCGGTGTAAAAAATATTGTCTTTGTCGGAAGTAATGTGGATGCTGCTTTGGACACTGCTATAAACTCTATGGGTGCTTTATTGCGCACGGATGCTTCCGCATTGCAGCCCGATTTAAGCTTCCTTAAAAGCCTGGGGTCTGAAAAGGGCGCACCACCGCTCGCCGTTTATGCACTGGATGATGCGGAGAAAAACCAGGTGTATGCTGAGACTCTGCTCAAGGCACTGGAGAATGCCAGCGTTGACACAAAAAATATTGAGCTTGTGATCCGCGGGCTGGACGACAGTGTTGAATGTGCGCTTTCCCGCACGGCCGACCGTTACGGTTACGGAGATGTTAAGCTGTTTTCCGATGTTTCCCTTACGGGTCGTATGCTTATGCAGGTAATGCCGCCTTGCGATAAAATGAAGTTTAATCCGGACGGAACGGCTGCAGGAGATTTTGATGCGGTGATCGTTGGATTCGGTGAAACAGGAAGAAGTGTGCTTCGCCAGCTTGTTCGCAATGCACAGTTTTGCGGTTCTCACTTCCGCGTTGCCGTATTCTCGCCAGAAGCGGCCGTTGAAACCGGATATTTCGGCAGCATATTCGAAGAAATGCTGGAGAAGTACGACATTTCATTTATTAACGCCGGTGCAAAGAGTCATGAGTTCTTCAAGTATATTCGCACACATTCATCAACCCTGAAATATGTTGCAATATGCACCAGTACCCCACAGAGCCGCACAGAAATTTTTACAGAGGTCAGTTCCTACCTGAGACATCTGAAATGCAATGCTGCTGTCTGCCGCTGCAATAAGAAAAGCATTACCTGGTGTGCAACTCCCGGCAGCCCTGTTTCCGTAAAGAATATCTATTCTGCAGATGTCCTTGGCTCTGCCTCAGTTGACCGGCTTGCGGCTGTACTGAATCACAGTTATGTCAATGACCCTGCAGTGTCTGTGGAGTCGGCATGGGAAGCCTGCGACTTCTTTAGCCGTGAGAGCAGCCGTGCCTCCGCTGACTTTATTCGAGCCTATTTAAAGATTGCCGGAAAAACAGAAGAGGATGTTGCCGAAAACGGTTGGGGAGAATTGAGCCGCGAACTTACGGAGAATCTTGGCCGGACGGAACATCTGCGCTGGTGCGCTTTTCATTACTCAATGGGTTTTGCGCCTATGAAGGAAGAAACGCTCAGAAAGCGCGGGGAACGCTATCTTGCCGAAGTGAAGGCCAACGGATCTTCCCGTATTCGAATCAGCAAGGATTTAGAGAGCCGTCTTCATGGGTGCCTGTGTGAGTGGGAAGAGCTGGAAAAACTCTCCGAGCTGGAGTGCGAATACACCGGATTTAAGAACGATTATAAGGATATGGATATTCGTAATGTGCTGGCACTCCCTGCAGTCCTGCATGCCGCAAAGGAGTAAGAATGAAAAAAAGAGTATGGCGCAATGCTGCAGTATTGCTTCTTGCATATTATGTACTGCTTCAGCTGATGGTGTATTTTGAGGCATCCTCCGAAGATCCATCTATTACAAGCCTGCCTTTGGCACTTTGGTATTCTTTGGTCACCATGACAACGGTAGGCTATGGCGATTTGTACCCGGTTACCATTGCTGGCAAGGTGATTGGAGTATTGTTTCTTTTGCTTTCGGCAGGAGCGCTCACCGCGCTGATCACTTACGGTGTGTCGTGGGTCAGCGGAACCGGGCTCCCTAGAATGAAACTTAAACACATCAGGGACAAAAAAGTTTATATTTTTGATGGCAGCAATAATGCCGCGCAGATTCTTTCCGCTTATATCCATGAAGAAGAACCGGAGGCAGTGTGTGTCTTTTCCGCTAAGGAAAAACTTTCATCAGGCACGGGGATTTCTGTCTCACTTCCTATTCCTGAAGTTTTGAAAAGCCTGGACGCAGCATTACCGCGCCCCACAGTGCTCTATCTTGGGACGGAAGCGGAAACTCATTTATCTGAAGATGGCGTGCCGGAGAATGCAGATGTTGTCTGCGCAACGCCCAATGTCCCCGAGGAGCTGCATGACGGACAGTCTTATTTTGATTATTATGATCTCTGCGCTTCTGTGTTTTGGCGGGAGCATCCGCTGGAAGCAAAAAATCAGAAAGTGGTACTTGTCGGCTTTGGCAAGCTTGGCCGCAGGCTTCTGGAATATGCGCTGGAAAACTGTGTGTTCAGTCCGGTAAGGGTAACGGAGTACCATATGTTCGGTGCAAACGAACAATTTCTGCCGGATCATCCCTGCCTCGGCAATTGCGTTAGCATTGGCTGTGCTTCAGCTGAAACCGATAGCCTTTTCCTGCATGATGACGTTTGGAATGCCTCGGAAGAACTGCTTCTTAACGCTGACAGAATAATTTTCTGCAGCGATGACGAGAATGAGAATCTTTCAAATTATCACAGGCTGAAAACCTACTTCCCGTATCAGGGAACAGTCAGCCTTTACTGCACCTCATGTGTGGATGCATCTCTGCCGGTGTTCGGCAGTGACAGGGAGCTTTATACGCCGCGCGCAGTTATACGTTCGGGGCTTACGCTTCTGGCCAAGGGCATGCATGAGATCTACCGTAAGGAAAGCGGCGGTCAGGCACCGGCGTGGGAGGAGCTGCCGTCCTTTCTCAGAAAATCAAACTATGCCTCCGCGGAGCATTTGCGCGAGAAGGTTCGTTACCTGCTGGATGACTGCACCTTAACTCAGTTCAGCTCTGCGCAGATGCGCGAAGCCTATGAACGATTTCTGATACGGACGAAGGAGAATCCGGACCTGTACCGAAGGATAGAGCATGACCGCTGGGTTCGTTTTCATGCAATGTATAACTGGCGCTATGCGCCGATACGCGATAATCCGCGGCGGCTTCACCCTCTGCTTGTTCCCTATGAGGCATTAAGTGCAGGGGAGCAGGCCAAAGATGATTACTCCTGGCTGCTGATTGGAAAGCTGGCCGAGCAGATTGAGTCCGGTTCCTGAAGCAGAAAGCAGAATGTAGGCAATGAATTGCCTCAAAGCTCGCAATATAAGTTCCGTATGCAAGATAGAAACCACCAGTGAACAATAAGGGCAGGGGTTTGAGCCTTGCACAACACCAAAGAAACCATTGATTTCGCAAGAATTCAATGGTTTCTTTGTTAGAATTGAATGAAAGGAACAGAACCGGCCGAGCAGGCTTCATACTTGCTCGGTCGGTTCGTTTTCAGGCCAAAAGAAGCAGGGGAAAACATTCTATAATTTGTTCAAATACGTTGCTTCAGTAAGGGGGGAGATTTGTAAAAATGCATAAATATGTGAATAACGTTGACAAATCTGTGAATAACGTGCATAATAAACCAAAATCTCGCTCGTGAGGGCACAAAATGGAGAAAAACTATGGCTAAAGTATTTATTGACGGAAGTGCTGGAACCACCGGCCTGCAGATCGCCGAACGTTTAAAGGACCGCGAGGACCTTACCCTTCTTAAGCTGCCGGAAGAACTGCGTAAAAGTGCAGAAGCAAGAAAAGAGATCATGAACAGTGCAGACATTGTATTTCTCTGCCTGCCGGATGATGCGGCCATTGAGGCTGTCTCTTTGGTGGAAAATCCCAACACCACCATCATCGATGCTTCCACTGCGCACCGTACCGCAGAAGGCTGGACCTATGGCTTTGCCGAGCTGAAGGGCCAGCGGGAGAAGATCGCAGCCTCCACGCGTATTGCAAATCCGGGCTGCCATGCCAGCGGTTTTATTGCGCTTGTGGCTCCGCTGGTGCAGGGAGGATTCCTGGATGAAAGCGCAGCGCTTACCTGCTTTTCTCTCACCGGCTATTCCGGCGGCGGCAAAAAGATGATTGCCGAATACGAAGCGGGCGGGAATCCTTTGCTGGATGGCCCAAGACAGTATGGCCTTACCCAGCAGCACAAACACCTGAAGGAAATGAAGAAGATCTCCAATCTGGCGCAGGATCCCATTTTCTGCCCCATTGTGAGCAATTTCTACCGGGGCATGGAAGTAACCGTGCCTGTGTTTGCAAAAGACGTCAGGGGCAATATAAACGAGATTAAGGACTATTTCCGTACGTATTATTCCGGGCAGTTCGTAAAGCTGAACGAAGAGGGGAGCGAAGGCGGCTTCCTTAGCGCTTCGGCTTTTGCCGGGCGGGATGATATGCAGATTACTGTGGAAGGCAATGAGGAACGCATCCTGCTGATCTCCCGTTTTGATAACCTGGGCAAAGGTGCCTCCGGCGCAGCGATCCAGAATATGAATATTCGCCTGGGCATTGAAGAGACCACCGGGCTGAAAGTGGACTGAGGAAAAGCAATGAACATTAAAGTGATCGAAGGCAGTGTATGCGCCGCAAAGGGCTTTACAGCAAACGGCGTGCACTGCGGCCTGAGAAGAAATAAAAGCCGCAAGGATCTTGCTGTGATCCTGAGCAGGGTGCCTGCAAACGCGGCAGCGGTATATACCAGGAATGCAATCAAGGGTGCCCCCTTGCTGGTAACGCAGGAGCACCTGAAAAACGGCAAGGCAAGAGCGATCCTCTGCAACAGCGGCAACGCCAACACCTGCGCTCCCAACGGAATGGAAATTGCCAATGAAATGAGCAGCCTGATCGCAGCGCAGCTGGGAATTGATGCAGACGATGTGATCATCTCCTCCACCGGCGTGATCGGCCAGGAACTGAATATGGAGGCCATCCGCGCGGGAATTCCTGTACTTGCACGCAGCCTGAGCAAAAAAGGCGAGGATGCGGCAGCTGACGGCATTCTGACGACCGATACCACCCGCAAGAAAATGGCAGTGGAATTTGAACTGGATGGCAAGATCTGCCACCTTGGCGCCATAGCCAAGGGGAGCGGCATGGTCCACCCCGACATGGCTACTACGCTGCTGTTTGTAACAACAGATGTGGCGATCAGCTCTGAAATGCTGCAGAAGGCGCTGCGCAGCGATGTGAGCAGCACCTTTAACATGGTGAATGTTGACGGCGATACTTCCACGAACGATATGGCCGCTATTATGGCAAATGGCCTTGCCGGCAACCGGGAGATCACCGAAGAAAACGAAGATTATGCCATTTTCATGAAGGCGCTGAACACAGTAACGGTGCAGCTGTGCCGCATGATCGCCGGTGATGGCGAGGGCTGCAGCAAAATGTTCGAGTGCCTGGTGACCGGAGCGGCAGACCAGGAAACGGCAAAAACAGTGGCAAAGAGCGTTGTCTCTTCCACTTTGGTAAAGGCGGCAGTGTTTGGTGCGGATGCAAACTGGGGCAGGGTGATTGCAGCTATTGGCTACAGCGGAGCAGATTTTGATGTGCGCAAGATCGAGATCTCCTTTGAGGCAGAAGCCGGCACAGTTACGGTCTGCCGCTACGGCTACCATGTGCCCTTTTCCGAGGAGCTTGCAAGAGAGATCCTGAACTGCAAAGAGATCCTGATTCGGATCAACCTTGGCAGCGGAGAGCACCAGGCGACCGCCTGGGGCTGCGACCTGACCTATGAATATGTGAAGATCAACGGCAACTACCGCAAGTTCAAAGAAAAGGAAATGGAGCAGTACTTCACGAATCAGCAGCGTGCCGAGATCCTTACCCAGGCCTTGCCGTATATCAAGCGTTACAGCAGCAAAATTGTGGTAGTGAAATACGGCGGAAACGCTATGGTGAACGAGCAGCTGAAAGAACAGGTGATGGCAGACCTTGCCCTGCTGCACACGGTGGGCGTGCGTGTGGCGCTGGTGCACGGCGGCGGACCTGAGATCAACGACCTGATGGATCGCCTGGGCAAAAAGCCGGAGTTCGTGAATGG
>JAKSSN010000092.1 GCA_024403095.1 Oscillospiraceae bacterium | reverse complement strand
TACCACAATTTCAGAAATCGTTGTTTGCGGAGAATTATCCTATTATCTTGCAAGGTATAAATCTGACCTATGTGAAAAGGTGGCAAAGCTGTACCCCAGTTTTGTCTCGGAAGATCCCACGGAATACCTTCATACAAGCGTATTGGAAAAATATGCTGTCAGTGCCGGTGCAGCCATGTATATTTTTGAAGATCTGCTGCTGAAAGATTAAGTTCACAACCGGATCATAATTCGTACGAAACAGGACAAAGTCCAGCTTTGTCCTGTTTCGTTATATGCTGCCGCTATTTTAGAAAGCATTTTGTAAAATCTTTTCAAAAAATCATTGACTTCTCGGGGATATGTTTTATTATTATTTACAGGAGTCCTTTTCTGCTGCACTTCCCTCTTGCAGAGCCTTCTAACCCCCAGTGTGGATCATGTGAACAATAAATATAAATATCTAACAGGAGATAAAAGAACATGAAATACAGTCTTATGTCACTTACGATGGGAAATCTGCTGAAGGTCAGCAAACCCAGCATTCTTCAGCTGAACCTTTGCAAAATGATGGGTTTTGCCAAAGAGGACCCCTCCATTGCTGAAGTAATTGAATTCCTGAACAGCAAAGGGATCCCCATGAAGAATGGTGATATGTCCTTTGAGGATCTGGTTAAGTTTGCTTCCGAAGCCGGTTATGACGCAATCGACTTTATGTCCTATCACTTTGAAATTGGCGGTGATGAGGCAAAGGCAATCCTGGATAAGTACAACATGAAAATTTCCGGCTCCTGCATCATCGCTCCGTTTATTAACTGTGTAAACGATGAACAGTTCGATAAGCTGTTTGCCGAAAGCTGCGAAGTGATCGACCGCCTTGCAAAGGCCGGCTGCAAAAACCTGCTTCTCATGCCCACCATGTACACCATTGATAAAGGCATCAGCGAAGACCAGGCGTATGCCAACATGATCAAGGGCATTAAGGCCTGCATGGAGTATGCAAAGAAGCTTGGCATCGTCCAGAACCTTGAAACGCTGGAAAGCTCCAGCGTTCCCCTTGGAAGCGACGAGCATATGGCCCGTTTCTTTAATGATGTTCCCGAGCTGAAGTACGCACATGATACCGGCAACCTGCTGGTAGCCAATATGGATCCTGCCGAGATGTACGAGAAGTTTAAGGACAGAGTTGCCACCGTCCACTTTAAGGACTTTAACTATGTGGATCGCCGCACTCCCAGCCAGACTCCCGATGGTAAATTCATCGCCACCTGCGACCTTGGCACCGGTCTGGTTGACTTTAAAAAGCAGTTGCAGCTGCTGAAGCGAGATAATTACCAGGGATACATCCTGCTGGAAGGAGCTGTTCGTCATTTTGGCGATTCCAAGGCAGAAGCAATTGAAACACTGAAGTACTTCAAGGACCTGGAAGCTGAAGTTGGCTAAAAGACATAACAGGCGGCCTGGTGCTGATGGCCGGCGCTGTGAAGCTTGAAAAGAAAAAGAAATCCTGAAGCAGAAAAGCTCCTGCATCACTTTTGCGTGACGCAGGAGCCTTTTTTACCTTTTCCGGTTATGTTTGTTGAGCTTGGAGATCTCTTTAAACTTCTTTTCCTTTGCGGCCAGGTAGCCCTCCGCATCGCTGGAATAGGTGGTTTCCGCCATCAGTTTGCGGTAGGAATTCCAGCGGTCAGCCTCAAGCTCCCCGCTCTGCAGGGCGGCCTGAACGGCGCAGCCCGGCTCGCCGCTGTGGGTGCAGTCGGGGAAGCGGCACCGGCGGCTCAGCTGCTCAATGTCGTCAAAGGTCGTGCGAACGCCCTCGGCAGAGTCCCACATGCCAAGCTCGCGCATACCCGGCGTGTCAATGACCATGGCCCCCTGCGGCAAGGTGAGCAGTTCACGGTGCGTTGTGGTGTGGCGGCCTTTGTCATCATTGCGCAGGCCATTGGTCTGCAGGCGCTCTTCGCCCAACAGGCGGTTGATGAGGGTGGATTTTCCCACACCGGACGAGCCCACAAAGGCCACCGTTCTTCCTGGGGTAAGGTAAGGCAGGATCTGCGCAAGGCCGTCGGTTTCCATGCTGCTGCTCACCACCAGGTCCACGCCCACGGCGACCCGCTCCACCTCGGCGATGCGGGCCGGCAGATCCCGGCACAGGTCCGCTTTTGTAAGCACCACCACGGGAACCGAACCGCTCTCCCACGCCATGGCCAGGTAACGTTCCAGGCGGCGCAGGTTAAAATCGTTGTTCAGTGCCATGCACAGGAACAGCCGGTCGATATTGGCGGCAACCGCCTGCTCGCTCTTGGCTGTGCCTGCCGCCTTGCGCAGAAACAGGCTGCTGCGGTGCAGCAGGTGGTGGATCACGGCCGTGTCGCCGTTGTTCCCGTCCGCCATCACGTAATCCCCCACCGTTGGATAATCCGAAACGGTGCAGGTATCATAGCGAAACCGGCCCGACACCACGGCGCTCTGTTCTCCGTTTTCGCCCGCAATGCGGTACTGGTCCTTTTCCTGCCCGATCACGCGGGCAAGGGTAAGGCCCGGGTATTCCGCCGCCAAGGCCTGGTATTTGGGTGCCAAAAAAATGTTCATTGCAGTGCCTCCCATTCAGCCAGCAGCCCGTCTAGGACCGCATCCAGCTGTTCTTCCACGGCGTGCTTATCTTCTTCCCCGTCATAAACCGTGTATAGCAGGAACATGGTGCCATAGAGGGCAGCAGCCTTTTCCCGCGGGGCAGGCAGCCCCGCCTCGGTAAGAAAATCTGCCGTATAGCCCAGCGGCCCCCCTGCCAGGTACTGCTGGTACAGCGCCATCATTTCTGCGTCCCGGTGCTGCTCCAGTGTAAGCAGCCGGCGGAAGTCTGCCGCAAAGGGGTCGGAGGTCCAGTAGCGGAACATCTGTTTGGCAAAGCCGATAAAATCCGCAAGCGATGTCTGGCGGTAGGGCTCCGGGTCGTTTTCTATGGGGTCGGGCGGCACATCGTTCTCCTCCGCCTTTTCCCGGTCGTTCTGCTCCATCCGGCGCAGGATGGCCTCAAAGATATCCCGCTTGCTTTGGTAATGGCGGTAGAGCGCGCCCTTGGTGATGCCCAGCTGGCCGGCGATCTGGCTGGTGGACACTGCCTCAAAGCCGTTTTGGGCAAACAGGTGCAGCGCTGTTTGCAGGATTCGTTCCCGTGTGTGTTCCATATAGGGCCTCCCTTTGTTTTTCTTCATTTTAGTAAACGGTCGTTTACTTGTCAAGAGGCCAGATTCCTTTTTCTCCGTTTCTCTTTTCTTTTTTGCGTTTTTCGGGTATAGTAACTGCTTAGTGCATTTGAGGAGAAAACCATGAATTTTTATACGATCTGCGCCTTCTTTTATGGCGTGTTTGCAACCAGCCAAAGTATTTTTAACACAAAGCTTTCCGCCGTGTACGGCACCTGGGCAGGCTCCGGAATGGTGCATGCCGTTGGCCTGCTGGTGCTGCTGCCCACCCTGCTTACCCCCTGGGGGAAGAAAAAGGGCTCGGCCCCCTGGTACGACCATCTGGGCGGTTTTGTGGGCATCCTGCCCCTGGTGTTCACCGTGCTGGCATTGCCTACCACCGGCGTTACGATCAACCTTGCCATGAGCATGCTGGGCATGGTGGTGTTTTCGTGCCTGATGGATTCTTTGGGCCTGTTCGGCATGGAAAAGATCCGCCTGCGGGGAATGAAGATCCTTGCCATTTGTGTTCTTGCGCTGGGCAGCCTTACGATGATCGCTCTGAGCGGCGACAAGCTGGAAGGAAATCTGCCGATCGGCCTGGTGCTCCCGCTCTGCTTTGCAGGCGGTGTTACGCTGGTGGCAGCAAGAGTGCTCAACTCCCGGCTTTCGAAAAAATGCGGTGCCGGTTATTCCACTATAATGAATTTTCTCACGGGGCTCATCGGCTGCACCGTGATCGTGGCATGCATGCGTTTTCAGATTCCGGTGCGTTTCCCGGCTGCAGGCCAGCCCTGGTACATTTATATCGGCGGTGCCCTTGGCGCCACGGGGATCTTCCTGTGCAATGTGGCTTCGCCTAAACTTTCGGTGCTGCAGATGACAGTGATCGGCAACGTGGGGCAGATCTTCACCGGCATTGTAATTGACGCGATCATCGGCAAGTTCTCTCTGGGTACGATCATTGGCGGCGCCATTGTTACCATAGGAATGATCCTGAACACAAAGGCCGATGCCGCAGCACGGGCAAAAGAAGGCCGGCAGCATTGACCCGAAGCATTCCGCAATGTGCCGCATGGCACTTTCATTTTTCGGGTTTATGAATTTGAATAGATGTGCTAGTCAGCAAATGATGAAAAAGGTCGCAAAATCATGACAACCGTTTTTGAACAGAAAAATACATTCAAGGTCTATCTGCAGATCGCCCTTCCCCTGGTTTTAAGCTGCATGGTATCCATGTTCTATAACATTGCCGATACCTACTTTATCTCCTATGCCCAGGACCCGGTGCTGGTGGCCGGCGTTTCGCTGTGCGGGCCCCTGCTTACGGTGCAGATGGCCATGGGCAACCTGATGGCCCAGGGCGGCACGTCGCTCCTTTCCCGTCTGCTGGGGGAAAAGAACATTCCCGGCATCCGGCGTGTCAGCTCCTTCTGCTTTTATACCTCGCTTGGGCTTGGAGTTCTCCTTGGCGCCGTTCTTCTGATCTGGCGGGGGCCCATCCTTGCCCTGCTGGGCGCCGATGCCGAAACCATGCGTGCCGCAGGCCCTTATTACACGGTGATCGCGATTGCTTCTCCCCTGCATGTGCTGAATTTCGTGCCCACCAACATGCTGCGGGCCGAAGGCTTTTCCCGCGAGGTGATGATTGCCTCGCTGCTGAGCACCCTGGTGAACCTGATCCTTGACCCGCTGTTCATTCTGGTGCTGGGTATGGGCGCGTTTGGTGCCGCCCTGGCCACCGCCATCGGCTATGTTACCACCAACATTTTCTGCATCTGGCTGATCCTGAAGAAGAGCCAGGTGTTCTCGCTGCGGCTGGCAGATATCCGCTGCAGTCCCTCCTCCATCCGCGGCGTTTTTGCCATTGGTGCTTCTGCCGCGCTTACCAATGTTTTAATGGCGTTTTCCCAGGCCATGTATAACCAGGCGCTGCTCACCTACGGCAGCGACAAGATTGCCGCCATGGGCATCGCGCTTAAGATCTTCAGCGTGCCCAACATGATCATTGTTGGGTTTGCTTACGCGGCCCAGCCGGTGTTCGGCTATTTCTACGGGGCCGGGAACCGGGAAAAGCTGGTAAGCATCCTGAAGCAGATCACCGTGTTTATTGTTTCGCTGGCGGCAGTGCTCTGCGTGGCAGTGCTTACGACCTCTGGCTACACCGTTCCCCTGTTCCTGCAGGACAGCGGCATTGTGGCCACCGGAAAAACCATGCTCTTCTGGCAGACGATTGGCCTGGTGCTGCTGAGCATTATGCTGGTGGTGATGATCCTGCTGCAGGCCTTGGGAAAGGCCACACAGTCGCTGATCCTGTCCCTTACCCGCCAGGGGCTGGTCTTCATGCTGATCCTGCAGGTCAACCGTTTTCTGTTCGGTTACGAGGGCATCATCCGCACGCAGGCAGTCTCGGATGTGGCAGCCGCGGCAATTGCCGTTCTGCTGTTCCTTACGATCCGCCGGGACGTGTTCCCCGGCAGCAAAGCTTCAACCAAAGAATAAGTATAGCAAAGCACCGGTTCCGCAATGAACCGGTGCTTTGCTATACTTTCAGGTGTGGGCAAGGAAAAATTCCGCAATATCGCGGTTCGCGTCAGCGCTTTCGGGGTATTCGGGATAAAGCACATTAAACACATGGTCCAGCGTGTTGCCCCGGCTTTCATAGGACCGGAAGCAGTATTCCCGGCCGCTGGCGGCAAGCGCCTGTTCCAGAACAAGGTCCGGCGCATACAGCAGGCCGTCGCCCGGCGTTGTGGTGATGAACAGCGGCGGGAACTCGCTTTGGGGGATCAGCCTGGTCACATCCAGCATGTCCAGCAGCTCCCTGCTGGCGCCATGGGGGAACACCAGGCTGCGCAGGAGATTCATCATGCGATTGCTGGTGTCAGATCGGTATTCAAAGGTATAGGCCGGGCAGGTCGGTGCCGCTGCGCGGATCTGCAGCGGGGGCAGCTGCACGCCAAAGAACTCCCGCATTTTTGCGTTTCCCTGCTTCATGCAGTAAAGCAGCACCAGGTGCCCGCCGGCAGAATCGCCGCTCAGATAGACGCGGCTGGTATCAAAGCCGTATTCCCCGGCATGGTCTGCCACCCATCGCACCACATCGGCAAGCTCCTGCAGCATGCAGAAGAAGTCTCCTTCCGGCACAAGGGTATAGTTCACATTCACCACGCGAAAGCCCATCTGCGCAAAGGCACGGCAGTGCAGAAGATTAATGCGTTTATCGCAGGCGATATATCCTCCGCCGTGCACCTCAATAATCACGGGCAGCCTTCCCTCGCCTTCCGGCGAGATCACATCCAGGGTGTGCTGGGGTCTGTCGTCGCTGCGGTAGGGCAGGTCATACCGGCTGATGAGCCCTTCGGCAAAAAGCTCCCCTCGCCCGTTCTGCATGCGCTCCTTTTCCAATTTTGCCTGGGAGCGGCGGTTGCTGTTAATCAGTAGCTTTGCCATCCACTTCGTCATTGCCCGGTTCCTCCGCGTTTCATTTCTGCCCTGCTCGGCCGGCATTTGTCCGGCCAAAACGGCAGTATCTTGTTCTATGCAACGAGTATAGCCCCATGCGGTCTCTTTGAAAAGCACCAACTTGTTTCAAAATGTCCGTGTGCCGCCTGCCCTGCCCTTTCAGGGCAATGAACACAGACCTC
>JAKSSN010000091.1 GCA_024403095.1 Oscillospiraceae bacterium | reverse complement strand
ACAAACTCTTCGCTTTCTTCACGGACTCCGTTATCGAAGGGAGAGGTCTTGCCGCGCTGGGTGCTGCAGATCCATTCGATCTGGTTCAGCACACGCTTCAGCTCCACCGTGTGGATGGCGCAGGTGGCATTATAAGCACTGCCTTTTGCAGAAATGATACGGGCAATGTTGCCAAGAGACACCATGTCGATGGGGTAAGCGGCAGCTTTAATTTCGCCGGCACCGGCACGAACGGCTGCAATTGCGCAGGCATCGGCCATGCTGAGTGCGTTGGAGCAGGCAACGCCAAGGGAAACTTCAGCCACGGCGGGAACGTTCTGCTGAATGCCGTTCAGGAATGCGCCGAACTCATCGGGGAGCATTGCGCCTGCTGCATCGCATACTGTAACGGTTTTGGCACCGGCTGCAATTGCTGTGCCGATTGCCTGATACAGGAAGCTCTCGTCGCTGCGGGTTGCATCCTCGGCAATAAATTCCACGTCGTCGGTCTTTGCTTTGCAGGCTGCCACGGTCTTCTGAATCAGGGCAATGACTGCTTCCGGCTTTTTATGGAACAGATACTCCATCTGAACCGTGCTTACAGGAAGGGAAACCTGCATTCTGGGGTGGGCTGCGCCCTTCAGTGCGTTCCAGACGAACTCAATGCTTTCCTCGTCGGTTCCCACAGGAACTGCTACAATGCTGTTTTTCACAGCGGCAGCAATCGACTTGATGCGAAGTGCATCCACTTTGGGCTGAGTCACAGCTTCCAGTTCAATCACCGAAACGCCTAGCTTATCCAGCAGCTTTGCAAGCTCCAGCTTATCTTTAAACGATAGGCTGAATCCGGCAGCCTTTCCCTGTTGTTTCATGGACGCATCTGTGATCTTTACGGTATTCATGTGTATCCTCTTTTCTGATAAAAAAATAAATCCCTGAGGCCAATTCTAGCCTCAGGGACGAAAAAACATGTTTTCGCGGTACCACCCTGATTCCTCTGCGCAAACAGCAGAGGCTCTCTCGGGCTCTAACAAGCCCACAGCCTGTAACGGGGCGACCGGGCTTCACTACCGGCATTTCTGCTTTGGCAAAGCCGACTCAGGAGCGAGACAACCAGTTTCTTCCGTACCGGCTCGCAGCAGCCGCCGGCTCTCTGAAACATTCCGAAAATGGCTTAACTCCATCACTGTCTTTCAGCGTTTGCGCTAACATACCACAAAACGCCCCATATGTCAAACCTTTTGCCTGTTATATTTTTCGCATATCATTTAATTTCTTTAAGTATTTTTTCGGTTTCTGCGTTCGACACAAACAGAATTCCGTGTTTGTTTTTATGCAAAAAACAGGTGCACCGTGTTTTCACACCGTGCACCTGTTGGCTTACTATTAATTATCGTCTGTGGTTTGCCGCACGTCTGCGCCTGCGTTTTCTCCGCTTTGCTTCGCGGACCTGCTGCACAACGATCAGCACAGTCAGGAGCAGCAATACGCCTAAAATGATGGGCAGAACCGGGAACTGAGCCGGAGCATCCGGTTCCTCCGGGCTCAGAGCTTCGGTTTCCCGCTCGGTCCGGTAGCCGCAGATCTCACACATTCCCTCTTCTTTACCGCCATCATTGCGCGTGGCTTCCTTTACCACGGTCCAGCTGATACGGTGGGCTTCTTCCGCAGATCGTTCGCCGCAGCTGCATTCCTGCCAGTGGCCCGTCTCGCTGAACAGCCAGCCCTCAAAGCTGTGCTCATGTTCTTCCGCAGGCTCTTCCTCCGGTTCAGCCGCCGTTTCTTCTGCCGGCAGCTCGGGCAGGAAGTCCTCACTCAGGATCTCTTCCTGGTCGGTTTCCGGTTCCGGTGTTGGCTCGGGGGTGGGCATTGGGGTGGCTTCCGGCGCCGGAATGCCGGTCACCGTGATTTTTGCCGCCTTGGAATACACCGTTTTTGCGCCTTCAAACGCACAGCGGATCTTCCATCCGTTCATCTCTGCCGGCACCTGGATCAGCGAAATTGCCTCGGCTCCATCCTCTGTCATGGAAAGGCCGGAGAACTTTGTTTTTGCGTCAGCGTAGTTTACGGTCTCTTTTCCGTCCGGGCTTACAAATTCCCAGGTCATCTTTTTATAGTAGGCGCCGCTGGAGAGAAAGGTCACCTTTCCTCCCAGCTCCACTTTCATGTCCGTGGGCTGCGTATACACAGTGGGTGCCCAAAGAGACGGGCCGATCACTGTGGTGATCACCGCTGTTGTCATGGAAGGATCTACCATAATGCTTACCTGCTTGTTGTTCAGGTAGGCATAGACGTCCGGGCTAAAAACATACCCTCCATAGACTTCCACACTGATCTTTAACGTATACTGTTCATTGCGGAAGGTTCCTGTGGCAACTGCGCCGGATGCATCATAAAAGGTCAACCCGGAAACACGGCAGCCGCTGCTGGTGACCGCAGCTGTGATGCCGGAAACATTTGTATATACCACTGCCTCATTGGATGTGGTAACTGTTACCTTGCTCAGTACCGTAGATTCAATTGGACCGATGGCCATTGCCTCCGTGGGGGCTGCAAGCCCCAGGAACAGGCAGAAGCAAAGCAGAAATGCAGCAATTGCCGCGGGTACTCTTTGGCTGTTTCTCATTCTCACTGTGCTTCCCTCCTTTTTATCTGAATCGTTTGCTTTTAAACGTAACAAATGGTATTATATATCCCAAATATTTCGGCGGTCAATCCTTTCTTGAATTGTCTGCCAGGAAACGAGGCTGGTTTTTTGATTACTTATCCTGCCGGAAAATGTGATATTGCCGTGATCGGTGCCGGACATGCCGGCATTGAGGCAGCCCTTGCCGCTTCCCGTCTGGGGCTGGATACCATTTGCTTTACCGTAAACCTGGATTCCGTGGGCAATATGCCCTGCAATCCTGCCATTGGCGGAACCGGAAAAGGCCATCTGGTTCGAGAGCTGGACGCTTTGGGCGGCGAAATGGCCAAGGCCGCTGACAAAGCCTGCATCCAGTACCGCATGCTGAACCTGGGCAAAGGCCCGGCTGTTCATTCCCTGCGCGCACAGGCCGACCGCAGGAGATACCAGGAAGTGATGAAACACACCCTTGAACTGCAGGAAAACCTGCGGGTTCGCCAGGCTGAGGTTGTGGATATTGGCGTGGAAAACGGCCACGTCTGTTCCGTTACCACCCACACCGGTGCTGTGTTTGAGTGCCGCGCAGTGGTCATTGCCTCCGGAACCTATCTGGATGGACGCACCATAGTCGGTGAAGTGCTGCAGTCTTCCGGACCTGATGGTCTTGCCGCTGCTGTTCCTCTTGCCAGCCGTCTGCGCGAGCTTGGGCTGGAGATCCGCCGCTTCAAAACCGGAACCCCGCCCCGTGTCAACGCCCGCAGCGTGGATTTCGACCGCATGGAACTGCAGCCGGGTGACGAGGATATTGAACCCTTCAGCTTTTCTTCCGAAACAGTGCCCTACAACAAGGCCGTCTGCTACCTTACTTATACCAACGAGACCACACACGAGATCATCCGTTCCAATCTGGACCGCAGCCCGATTTATTCCGGTGTGATCGAAGGTACCGGTCCCCGTTACTGCCCCAGCATTGAAACCAAGGTAATGACCTTTCAGGACAAGCCCCGCCACCAGCTGTTCGTTGAACCCATGGGCCTGAACACCGAAGAGCTGTATATTCAGGGCTTTTCCTCCTCGATGCCGGAGGAGATCCAGGTGCAGATGCTGCATACTATCCCCGGTCTGGAGCACGCGGAAATGACGCGCTGCGCCTACGCCATTGAATACGACTGTGTGGACCCCACCGAACTGCATCCCACACTGGAGAGCAAAAAGATTGCAGGCCTCTACGGAGCCGGCCAGTTCAACGGTTCCAGCGGTTATGAAGAAGCTGCCGTACAGGGCTTTGTTGCCGGTGTAAACGCTGCGCTCAAGCTGAAAGGTGAAGAGCCCATGGTCCTGCGCCGCAGCGACGGCTACATCGGTACACTGATCGATGATCTGGTCACCAAGGGCACCAATGAACCCTACCGCATCATGACCTCCCGCAGTGAATACCGCCTGCTGCACCGGCAGGACAATGCTGACCAGCGCCTGTTCCCCATCGGCCACCGCATCGGCCTGATCTCTGACGAGCAGCTGAAAGCCATGGAGGAAAAATACCAAGCGGTTGAAGAAGAAATCTCTCGTCTGGAAGCCACCCACCTTGGCCCCAATCCCGAGCTGAACGCCCTTCTGGAAGCCCGCGGCACTGCAGCCATGACCAGCGGCATGAGCCTTGCCGACCTGATCCGCCGCCCCCAGATCAGCTATAACGACCTGAAGGATTTCGACGCCTCCCGCCCCGGTCTCAGCCGTGCTGTAGTGAACCAGGTGGAGATCCGCCTGAAATACGATGGTTATATCAAACGCCAGCTGAAGCAGGTGGATGAGTTTGCCAAAATGGAAAACCGCCGCATCCCGGCAGATATCGATTACGATGACATCGTTGGTCTTCGTCTGGAGGCCCGCGAAAAGCTGAAGAAGATCCGGCCGGAAAACTTTGGCCGGGCAAGCCGCATTTCCGGTGTGTCACCCGCAGATATCACGGTACTGATGATTTATACGGAGAGCAGAAAATGAAGCGTGTTGTACTTGGATTTTCCGGCGGTGTGGATTCCTCGGTCTGTGCCGAGCTGCTGAAGCGCGACGGATACGAAGTGTTTGGCCTGTATATGGATATTTCCGGCGAGGTCGCCCGTGAAGATGCCATCCGCACCGCGGAATTTATCGGCATTCCTCTGGTTGTAAAAGACGTAAGCTGCGCTTTGGAGCAGAATGTATGCCGCCCCTTTACCGAGGCTTACCTGCGGGGGGAAACACCAAACCCCTGCGTGATCTGCAACCCCAGCGTTAAATTTAAAACTCTGTGTGACTATGCCGATGAGATTGGCGCCGAAAAGGTTGCCACCGGCCACTACGCACGCAGCATGGACGGTTATATATATAAAGGTATGCCATCCAATGACCAGAGCTATATGCTCAACCGCGTTCTTCGCTCGCAGGCACAGCGGGTCCTGTTCCCGCTGGGAGGCTTTGAAAAGGTCTACGTTCGTGAGCTGGCTGAAAACTTTCAGCTGCCCGTTGCCCACAAGCCGGACAGCATGGAGATCTGCTTTATTCCGGATAAAAACTACATCCGCTGGATGGGCGAGCGGACTACGCTCCCCGGCGACGGCGATTTCATTTTTAATGGAAAACCTATTGGCCGGCACGGCGGCATTCACCGCTGGACCGTTGGCCAGCGCATGCCCGGCCTGATCGATGGCCGAAAGGTGTATATCTCCCGCATCCATGCCGACAGCAACACCATTGAGCTGAGCCTGTGGGAAGATCTGTTCAAAACCGAGGTCACCGCCCACAGCTTCAATCCCCTGGCCGATCTGCCCGAGGATGAGCCCTTCCGCGCCAGCGTACGTGTGCGGCACACCAAGTGGGAAAATCCCCCTTGCACCGTCACGCTGCACCAAGGCGTTGCCCACATTGTGTGCGACGAACCGGTCCGCGCGCCGGCTGCCGGCCAGTCCGCCGTGCTTTACGACGGAGATAAACTCCTTGGCGGCGGCTTTATTCTGTAACAGACAAAGAGCGTTCATTCCTTGCGGAACGAACGCTCTTGTTTTTTTATTTTCTGTTTTTTTCTTTGGGTGCCCAATTCGGCAGCGGATACCGCTGCATGGCACCAAAAATTTTGCTCTTCATATCCGGGTACTCTGCACACATGGTTTTCATCAGCTGCTTGATCTCGTAGCGCTTGCTGCTGCGGTCCTGCGGGCAGGGGTTTTCCACCACCGGCACCTGCAGCTTTTCCGCAAGGTTTTGGATCCTCTGCTCGCCGGCATAGATCAGCGGCCGGATGATGGTAATATCCGAATCCGGCAGATAGGTAAACGGCTCAAAGCAGGTAATGCGCCCTTCAAACAGCAGGCTCATCAGAAAGGTCTCCACCGCATCATCAAAGTGGTGGCCCAGCGCCAGCCGGTTATACCCTTGTTCCTGCATCAGCTCGTTCAGGGCACCCCGACGCATCTTGGCGCAAAGCGAGCAGGGATTATCCTCCCTGCGCAGATCGAACACGATCTCTTTAATATCTGTTTTTTTGCAGAAATAGGGAATCTCCAGTTTTTCACACAGCTCCTGCACCGGCTGGAAATCCATGCCTTCAAAGCCCAGGTCGATCGTGATCGCGGCCAGTTCAAAGTGTTTGGGATAGTACCGGCGCAGCTGGTTCAGCGCCAGCAGAAGCACAAGGCTGTCCTTTCCCCCGCTCACGCCAACAGCAACCCGGTCGCCTTCACCGATCAGTTCATATTCGTCCACGGCCTTGCGCACAAGGCCGGTAAAGCTGTCAAGCACATCTTTCATATTATATTCCAACTATTTTTAAAATTCGTTTTTAGAATTAGCGAGAATTTGGAAGGATTTAAGAGATTTCAAGAGTTCTTCCCGCGCAGAATTAATTTACTGTTGACTCTTTTTTATGCATATGGTATAAACATTAAGCACGCTTGGAAAAAGTATAGATTCCGGCGTCTGAAAAGTCAAAACATTTAATTCTTATACGGAGGCAAACACTGATGTCTACTACTTTGTTGACCAAGGAAACCGTTACCCGCAAGTGGTACGTCCTTGATGCAGCAGGCAAGCCCATGGGCAAGACCGCAGCTCTCGCAGCTGACCTTCTCCGCGGCAAGCTGAAAACCGATTACACCCCCAATGTTGACTGCGGCGATTACGTTATCATCATCAACGCAAAGGATGCAGTTCTCACCGGCAAGAAGCTGGAGCAGAAGTACTACCG
>JAKSSN010000090.1 GCA_024403095.1 Oscillospiraceae bacterium | reverse complement strand
TGTTCATTGGGGCATCAGCCGTAGGTACCGTCGGAATTGGCCGCAGCGCCGCCTTCTCCACCCGTGTCAGGGGAAGTCGCCGCACCTGCCGGCCATTTAATATCCTCATCGTGCAGATGATAGGTGCTGTAGGCAATGATCTCCTTTTCGATCTCGTTGCCGTCTTTATCATAGGTGATGCGCATCGAGCGGGCACCAATACCTGTTTTCACATCGGGATAGGTCGTGTCGTAAACCGGCCAGGAACCGGAAGTCAGCTCGCAGTAGCTGCCGTCCAGATTGGTTCCCCAGATCTGAATGGTGACCTTGTTTCCCTTCTCATCGATGGAACCAACGATTTTCACGGGATAATCCCGGTTGTTTGTGAACACAAATTCAGGGCCTTCCCAGCTTACGGTTGCATCCAGTCCATAGGGCAGGTAGGAAACCGGGAAATAATGCTCGGTTCTGTCATCCACCTGCAGGCGGGCCAGAAGCACCGAATCATACAGGGTGGAAGAAACCTGGCAGATGCCTCCGCCAACTTCATAGATCACACCAGTATAGGAGTAAGCTCCCGCGTACTTGAATCCGGCTTCCAGGGTGCGCTCGCCTACCACTTCGTTATAGGAAAAGCTCTGTCCCGGCAGAAGGATCATTCCGTCGAATTTGCTTACAGCAAGGCGAATATTGTTGATTCGGTCGCCCGTGCTGCCGCGGAAGGAAGTTGTGGTTTCACCCAGCAGGTCGCGGTAAAGCAGGGCTTCAATATCCTCGGTCTTCACCTCGGGGTCAGAATAGATCACAGGCACACGGATCTCGTCCATGATCTCTGCCTCTTTCCACATTCGCTCCGCATCGGAAAGATCAAAGGTTACACCGTATTCTTCCGGAACGATCTCGCCGGTTTCCTTGTCGTAATATGCATTGGAAACAACGGAATGCAGTTTATTGTAGAGGAGGTCAAAATCAGGCATTGTTACGTCCTTTGTTTCAGGATCGTAATGGAATTCGGTTTCCTGTTTTCTTAACGCCTTGCAGACCTGATTATAAAGCCGGTCTTCCGTGACCTTTACCTGGCCGGCACCTTTGATGCACACCAGTTCTTTGGCTTCATCATCCAGTACGCAGCCGTTATCTGTGCCGGCTGCCTCGCTGAACCGGGCAACGATCTCGCGAAGTTTCGGGCGAATATACTCTTCGTTGATCTCAGATTCTTCCGTTCCCATGTCAACGGGAGTGAAGAAGTTGCTGATGTAATGGATCAGGTTATTCACCGGGCTGCTGCCATGGCCATAGGCGTAGGCAAAATCTGCCACCTGCTCTGCCGTGGGCTTCAGCACGGCTTTTTCATATTCCAGCTCGCAGCCAATGGAATCTGTCACGATAATGCTCAGTTTTCCTTTGCGCTGGTCGACCCAGCCGGATCTTTCCAGCTCGGCAACCGTTTCTTCCCTGGTCATTCCGCCAACATACACACCATCGATGGATACATTGGGGAAGTTTACCTGGCTGTTCGTGATCACATGTGCCGAATACAGTGCCACAGCGCAAAGCGTGATCAGCATCACGGCCAGTACTACCAGCACAATGAGTGCTGCCTTGCCGATATGGCCCTTTTTCTTTGCTTTTTTCTTTATCTTTTTGCCTGCGCCTTTGGCCGGTTTTTTCACCGGTTCGGCCGCAGCAGTTTTTTTGCCGGTTTTTTTCTTTTTCTTTCCCTTGCCTGCAGCAACCTTTGTTTTTGCCTTTGGCTTGCTCTCCCGCTGCGGCTCGTCATTCTGCTCCGGCTCCGTCAGCTCGGGTTCTTCCGCGGCAGGTTCTTCCGGTTCTTCCTCTGTCCGTGGTTCCTCTTCTTCCGGCTCGGTAAAAGCAGGTTCATCGTCATGGGAGTCCGGACCATCGTCTTCCAGAAAGTCGGAGAGAAAATCATCCATCTCTTCCGCAGAAAGCGAAGCCTTTTCCTCCTGCCCAAACAGCGCGTTCATTTCTTCGTCTACGCCCGGCGCAAGGTTCCAGTTATCATCCTTGTGCATTCTTATTCCTCATTCATTGTGGTTTTCAGCATTTCCAGGAAAAGCTCATCTTCACTGGGCGGAATACTGATCTTCTTTTCTGCCTCATGGGCACTTTCCAGCCAGGGAGTATCATCCATGCGTTTCTTTGTCTGAGCCTCCAGAAGGATGCCGATCAGTGTGTTGGAGATCAGGTACCCCGGCACAGTAAAGTGCCATCTTCCCTCTTCTTCCACTGCCCAGCCCTTGCTGGCAAACGCCATGAGCGTTTTATAAATTGGCCGCCAGTCGTTCTGCGTGTGAATGTGATAATCGTTTTCCGACATTCCTCGTGCTGTACGCATCGCCAGCATCACATATTCCACTGCGCGTTCCAGGGTATCCACTTCCTGGTATTCATCCACGATGGATGAACCCTTGTTTACTCCGGAAATATAACGCTTCAGGTCGCGTATATAGCTGTAGCGCAGGTTGCCGATGCAGCTGTGGGCGCCAGGGCCAAAGCCCATGTAATCATCCAGGTTCCAATATTTCAGGTTATGCCTGGATTCAAAGCCCGGCGCGGAAAAGTTAGAGATCTCATACTGCTTATATCCGTAGCGTGCCAGCATCTCAGCCGCATAGCTGTACATATCTGCCTGCTCATCGTCATCCGGCAGGATGGGCGAATTCAGGTAGTTTTCATACATGGGCGTACCCGGCTCAAGCTTCAGGCCATAGCACGAAATGTGTTCCGGATGAAGCTGTATGATCTTTGCCAGGGTATCTGCCCAGTCTGCACGGGTCTGGCTGGGCAGACCATACATCAGGTCAAGGCTGATATTGGTAAAGCCAACTTTTCTGGCATTTGCCACCGCACGCTCCGCCTGCTGGTAGTTGTGCCGCCTGCCGATCATCTTCAGCAGGTCGTTATTGGTTGCCTGAACGCCGATGGAAAGGCGGTTTACACCTTCCTTCATCAACAGCTCCATAGCATTTATGCTAATGCTGTCCGGGTTGCATTCCACGGTGATCTCTGAATCCAGGCGAACGTTTCCGTTGGCCTTCAGCGCATCCAGGATCTCAACAATGCGGTCGGCTCCATAAAAGCTTGGCGTACCGCCGCCAAAATAGATGGTATCGACCTCGTAGGCAGAAAGATTCGGCGCAGATTCTTCGATATGGGCAAGCAGAGCCTTGTGGTACTGCGGCATCAGGTGGTCGCAGCCGGAAAGCGAATAAAAATCGCAGTAGCTGCACTTGCTTGCGCAGAACGGGATGTGAATATATACTCCGAGTCTTCTAGCCATGAAATGTCTCCGTAGGCATGAGCCAATAGTTTTTTGTTAAGAATTAAAACAGTGTGCCGACCTGCTTTACAAAGGCAGCCGGATCTTCAATATCGCAGCCGGCCATCAGTTCGGCCATTGTATTGAGCATTTTTGCAAGGTTGGCAGCGCGTTCCTTGTCGCCGCTTTCCACGCATTCCTTCAGCGTCTGCACTGCCTTGTGCTCCGGGTTCAGCTCAAGAACACGATTGGCGCGAACGCTGCGCATCTCCTCGCTGGGGCCATGGCGGAAATACTTTTCCATTTCCAGGGTGATGCCGTCTTCGGTGGAAAGTGCGCAGGGCATATCCACCAGCTTGCTGGTAAGCTTGACCTTGGTCACAGCACCGTCCAGTACTTCCTTCACATAGTCAAGCATCTCTCTGCATTCGATGTCGCGCTCTTCAGCAGCCTTCTTTTCCTCCTCGGTTTCAAAGCCAAGGTCATCGGTAACGATGTTGCAGAAGCGCTTGCCATCCTGGTCCTGCAGGTTTTCAAGCACCATCTCATCCAAGGGGCTGGTGAGATAGATGATCTCGAATCCGCGGTCCTTCACCTGTGCGCACTGCGGCAGGCTCATGGCGTGCTTGAGCGTATCGGAGCTGGCATAGTAGATTGCCTGCTGGCTTTCCGGCATTGCTTCCACATATTCTTTCAGGGTGACCTGCTTATCATCGGAGGTGTGGAAGATCAGCAGATCCTTCAGGAAATCTTTGTATCTGCCGTATTCGTCGCAAACGCCGCACTTAAGATCCACGCCAAAGTTTTTGAAGAACTCTTCATACTTGGTGCGGTCGTCCTTCATCATTTTTTCCAGTTCGCCCTTGATTTTCTTTTCCAGGTTCTGGCCGATCACACGCAGCTGGCGGTTATGCTGCAGGATCTCGCGGGAAATATTCAGGGAAAGGTCGGGAGAATCCACAATGCCCTTGGCAAATTCAAAGTAATCGTGGATCAGGTCCTCGCACTTTTCCATGATCATAACGCCGTTTGAGTAAAGGGTGATTCCGCTCTTGCGCTCTGCAGAGAACGCGTTGTCGCTCTGCTCGCCGGGAATGAACAGCAGTGCCTTATAGCTAACGGTGCCTTCGGCGTTCACCCGGATGACCGCGCAGGGATCCTTGCTGTCGTGGTGCTTTTCCTTGTAGAATGCAATGCATTCCTCATCGGTAACGTCCTTCTTGCTGCGCTGCCAGATGGGAACCATGCTGTTGATGGTCTCGTTCTCGGTGACCATGGTGTAATCGTATTTGGGGCTTCCGTCGTCGTTTTTCTCGCCGGTCTCCACCCGCTCCTGATGAGGGATGTCCATTTTGATGGGCCAGCGGACATAGTCGGAATACTTCTTTACCAGGGCTTTGATCTTCCAGATCTCAAGGTAAGTGCCGTAGAGCTCTTCTTCGGAATCCGGCTTGATATGCATGATCACATCGGTACCGGCCGTATCGCGCTGAGCGGGAGTGATGGTGTAGCCGTCTGCGCCCTTGCTCTGCCACTGAACTGCCTCATCGCTGCCATAGCGGCGGGTGATCACGGTAACCTCATCGGCAACCATGAATGCGCTGTAAAAACCAACGCCGAACTGGCCGATAATTGAAATATCCTCGGCCTTTTCCTCTTCCATCTCGTTCTTAAACTTGTAAGAGCCGCTCTTTGCGATCACGCCAAGGTTGTTCTCGGCCTCTTCAGCCGACATGCCAATGCCGTTATCGCGCACGGTGATGGTTCGGACATCTTTGTCCAGAATGATATCAATGCGGAAATCCTCGCGGTTCAGGCCCACCTGGTCGTCCGTCAGGGACTGGTAGCACAGCTTGTCGATTGCGTCGGAAGCATTGGAAAGGATCTCGCGCAAAAAGATTTCTTTGTTGGTGTAAATGGAATTGATCATCAGGTCCAGCAGACGTTTGGATTCTGCCTTAAACTGTTTCTTTGCCATTTGGGTGCATCTCCTTCACGAAAACATACTAAATTAATTTTATATTATAGCACATGGCCCCGGAATTGCAACCTTGTTCCCCCCTTCAAAAGCGAAGAAACTGTGAACAACACGGCAGGCGATTTTCGTTTTTCTTGCAAGGAAAAGAAAAAATCCTCTTGCAATCATTCGCCCGGTATGTTATCCTATATGAGCTTTGGAGGGCTAGCTCAGCTGGTTAGAGCGTCCGCCTCACACGCGGAAGGTCAACGGTTCGAGTCCGCTGCTCTCCACCAAATAAAAAGGATCACTCAACGAGTGATCCTTTTTATTTTTCTTGCTTTTCTGCACGGTTCTTTGCTATTCTAAATCCAATCCTATATTAACAAGCATTCAACACCTTATTTTAGGGAGGAATTATTTATGGCAAACCCTGTTGCAATTAACAGCGAATTCTGCATTGGCTGCGGCCTGTGCGTAAACGACTGCGTAGGAGGTCACCTTTATCTGGAAAACGGCAAAGCCGCCTGCAAGGAAAGCGGCTGCATCAGCTGCGGCCACTGCTTTGCGATCTGTCCGCAGGGTGCCGTAACATTGCCGGCGCTCGACGCCTCCGCCTGCACAGAAGTTACCCCCATGACCGAGATCAGCAGCGATGTTCTTCTGAACGCCATGAAAAGCCGCCGCTCGATCCGCCAGTTCAGCAGCAAGGCCGTTCCCGAGGAAGTGATTGATCAGATCATTGAGGCCGGGCGTTATGCCCCCACCGGCAGCAATGCCCAGGACCTGCATTTTACCATCCTTGGCAGCCGCCAGGCAGAACTGGAAGCGCACTGCCTTAAGCTGTTCCGCAGCGGCAGCAAAGCGCTTGCTCCTGTCCTCAACCGCTACCTGGGCCGCAGTTTTGATGATCATTTCTTTTTCAAAGGCGCTCCGCTGGTTATTGTGGTTTCCGCACGCAGCGATGTAAACGCTGCTCTTGCCAGCTCCTATATGGAGCTTATGGCGGAAAGCCTGGGGTTGGGCGTTCTTTACAGCGGATTCTTTATTCTTTGTGCAAAAGTCAGCCGCAAGATTCGCAACATTCTGAACATTCCCAAGGGCCGCCGCCCCATTACATGCATGGTGATCGGCTACCCCACCGTGAAGTATCAGCGTACCGTTCCCAGAAAAGCCGCAAAAATCAGCCGGCTGTAAGCAAGCAAAAACAGTGCACCGCAAGCAACGCGGTACACTGTTTTTTTCTTCAATCGGCCGGTCTTACCGAGCTGATAATGTTCATATCAATGGCGAAATGTTCCTCATCCGGCACCGGCGAGAAGGCCAAAGCCCAAAGGGCTCCCTCTTCCCGGGGGTCAGGAAATGTCATAACCAGCATGTCACTTTCTGCCTCGTAGCAGCACACGGTTTCCATGCCGTTCACCAGGGCGAAGAACGCCTGCTCGCCTCCCATTTCCAGAATGGCCATCATTGCGTCCCTGCCGGCAAGGCCAAACTGTGCCTCTGCTTCCCCCGCATCATAATGCTTAAGTACCAGTTTTGTTTGCTGTTCCTCATCCTGCATGGCAAAGCAGATGCCAGGGTCCTTGCTTCCGGGCTCTGCAAGCTCTGTCCAGCCTCTGGGAACCGAGATCTCGAATCGTTCACAGGCAGAATGCACTTCTTCCCCTGCGCTCTCCGTTATTTCTTCTGCCAGCT
>JAKSSN010000009.1 GCA_024403095.1 Oscillospiraceae bacterium | reverse complement strand
GCATGAACATGCTGTCGTGGCCGATGATGTGGCAGGCAATGCCCAGCCACAGGAAATGGGAGTGCAGACGTTCCAGCTCTGCCGTGATCACGCGCAGGTACTGGCCGCGTTTGGGCACTTCGATGCCGTTGATGTTTTCCACACACATGGCATAGGTAAATGCATGGGAGTGGGAGCAGATGCCGCAGACGCGCTCCACCAGAACCAGAGTCTGGATGGCGTTGCGCTCAGTTGCCAGCTTTTCAATGCCGCGGTGGTTGTAGCCCACGAATACTTCGGCATCAACGATCTCTTCGCCTTCGGTATACAGTTTTGCGTGGATGGGTTCCTCCAGCGCGGGATGGTACGGTCCAATGGGTACAATGTAACTCATGTTGCGTCACCTCCAAGGTTTTTCTCGCGGAGTTCTTTCAGAGGCATAACAAAGATCTGGCCTTTGCCCTGGGTCTCCAGCATGTCCTCCGGAAGGAACAGACGCTTTGAGGTATCCAGGCCCTCAAATTCAATGCCGAACAGTTCGTTCAGCTCGCGTTCCGGCCAGGATGCGGCGGTGTCGTAGATCTTTTCGATGCTCTCCACCTTCATCTCGCCCACCACATGGTAGCTTTCGATGATGGGGTCAACGGCATAATCCCAGGAAATATCGATCTGGCCGTCCTTATTCAGGAAGGCATGGATCATTACCAGCTGGTTGCCCTTGTCCTTCATGCGCCATGCAGTGTTCAGAACGTCTTCTTTTGCGATGTCGATTCGCTTGTACTGCTGCAAGTTGGTCCTCTCCTTTCAATCACGAAGCAGTTCTCAGCAGATGCGCGGCAGCTGTGCGCCGGCAAGCTTGCGGAGAATTCTGCTCCCGCCAAATTCTGTTTTTATTACGGTTTTCCCGCTATGCTCGGCGGTTACGGTGCCGATGATAGCGGCATCCGTGCCCTCCGGGCAGTTTTTCATA
Source organism: Oscillospiraceae bacterium (assembly GCA_024403095.1). Taxonomy (GTDB): domain Bacteria; phylum Bacillota; class Clostridia; order Oscillospirales; family Oscillospiraceae; genus Limivicinus. The sequence continues at coordinate 21,616 of JAKSSN010000009.1, read as the reverse complement.
AGTTCAAGTACGCGCTGCGCATCCTGCGGGCTTACCACACACAGGAGCTTGCCCTCGTTGGCACAGTAGAGCGGATCCAGCCCCAGCATGTCGCAGGCCGCTTTCACCTGCGGCCGTATGGGAATTGCTGCCTCATCCAGTTCAATGCCAAAAGCGCGTCCATCGGTAAATTCACACAGCGTTGTGGCTACTCCGCCGCGGGTCGGGTCGCGAAGCACGCGTACTTCCGCCCCGGAGCTCAGGATCGCATCGCTCAGCCGGTTCAGCGGCTGGCAATCCGAAACCAGGTCTCCCTGCATCATTTTGCTGCGGGCAAGCATCACTGCCGTGCCGTGGTCCCCTACCGTGCCGGATACGATCACCTGGTCGCCCGGCTGAATGGCATCCGGGCTGAGGCCGGGATACTTCAGAACGCCGATTCCGGCGGTGTTGATATAGATCCCGTCGCCGCGGCCTTTTTCCACCACCTTGGTGTCGCCTGTTACTACTTTTACGCCGGCCGCTTCCGCTGCCTTTGCAAGGGAATCGATGATCCGCTGCAGATCCTGTGTGGGAAAGCCCTCCTCCAGGATCAGCGCGCAGCTGAGGTATTTCGGCTCGCCGCCGCACATGGCAATGTCGTTCACGGTGCCGCAAACCGAAAGCTTGCCGATATCGCCGCCGGGGAAAAACACCGGGGATACCACAAAGCTGTCGGTGGAAAATACCAGTTCCCCTGCCCCAGGCAGGATCGCGCCGTCTCCCAGCCGGTTCAGCTCAGCGCTGTTCATGGCCGGCAGGATCATCTGTTCGATCAGCCGCGAGGTCTTGCCTCCACCGCTGCCATAATCCAAAGTTATAATCTCGTCCATCTGCTGTTCCTTTTTCAGGTGCCGTATTTGTAGGCTGCCGCGCAGGCTCCTTCGGAAGACACCATGCAGGGGCCCACCGGATCTTCCGGTGTGCAGCGGGTGCCGAACAGAGGGCATTGGCCGGGCGCGATACGGCCGGTGATCACATCACCGCAGCGGCAGGCCGTGTGTACCTGCGCTGCTGATACTGTGATGCCGAATTTCTTTTCCGCATCAAAGCCGGCAAGCTCGTCCTTCAGTGCCAGGCCGCTGGCAGGGATCTCACCCAGCCCGCGCCACAGGTCGCTGCGGGGAGCAAAACACCGGAGAATCATATTTTTTGCCAGTTCGTTGCCGTTTGGAGCAACTGCCTGGGGATAAGCGTTTTGAAGCTGCGGTTTTCCTTCCGCGATCTGCTTTACCAGCAGTGCGATCGCCAGCAGGATCTCTTCGCCCTCGAAACCGCTGACCACCGCCGGGCTGCCCAGCTCGTCAGCAAGGAAACGAAAGCCCTCGCTGCCGATGATCGTGGCCACATGGCCCGGGCACAGGAAACCCTGCACACGAAAATCCGGAGCTGCGGTAAGCGCCCGCAGCGCAGGCTCTACGGTTTTCAGCATGCTGAAGACCGAAAAATTATTCACGTTCTGTTCCTTTGCCGTAAGCACCGCAGCGGCCGTGCCGGGAGCGGTCGTCTCGAATCCTGCACCAAGGAACACAAATTCACGCATCGGTTCTGCCTGTGCCAGTTCCACGGCATCCACCGGGGAATACACGATGCGCACATCGGCACCTCTGGCTCTGCGCTGCAGCAGGCTGTCGCCGGGGCGGCTGCCGGGCACCCGAAGCATATCGCCATAGCTGGCTATGGTAACATCCGGGCGGGAGGAAAGCTCCAGCACCGCATCGATCACCTGGGGCGGAGTTACGCACACCGGGCAGCCGGGTCCGCTGAGAAGATGAATGTTGGCCGGCAGCATCGATTTGATGCCGTTGCGGGCAATGGACATCGTGTGCGTACCGCACACTTCCATCAGGCAGACCTCGCCCACGTTCTGCGCCGCAATATACTGCAGCAGCTTTTCCCGCTTAGAGGACATCCGCAAGCTCCTCCCATGCCGAAAGGTCATCTTTTGCCTGGGCTTCAGGCAGCTTTTCTATGGCAAAACCGGCATGTACGATCACATAATCGCCGATTTTGGGTTCTTTTATAAAATCCACACGGATCGTTCGCTTCATGCCCATGGCCTCACCAACGGCTGTATTGCCGTTGATCTCAACCAGTTGAAGCGGAACTGCAAGACACATGTTATTCCTCCTGCTGCAAGAGTTGGTGGGACGCAACCATCAGCTGGCCCAAAGCAACGCCCTGGTCGTTTGGCGCAGTGCTGTGGTGGCGGTATACCGTGAACCCATGCTCACGGAGTTTTTCGGGGATGCGCTGCATCAGGTAGCGGTTCTGAAAACTGCCGCCCGACAGCACCACCCGCTCAAGCCCGGTCTGCGTTCGGGCAAGCAGGCACATCTGAACGGCCAACTCCACCAGTGTGTTCAGAAAGCGGGCTGCAAGGGTCTCCGTCGGAATCCCCGCCTGCTGTTCTTCCACTATGCGGCGCACCATGTCGCGCCAGTCGAAGCGGCTCAGCTCCCCTTCCTGCGTGAAGGTGACGGGCCAGGCGTCCGTTTCGTTTTCTGCCGCTGCTGCTTCCAGCAGCACAGCTCCCTGTCCTTCATAGCTTGCCTGGGTACGGATCCCCAAAATGGCACAAATGCCATCGAACAGGCGGCCCATGCCGGAAGAAACCGGACAATTCAGGTTTTCCTGCAGCATCAGCTGCAGCTGCTCCGCCGCTGGGATCATTGAAGTATCGCAGCCCGAAAGCTGCAAAAGGCTGAATGCCGTGCGATAGATCTCTTTTGCTGCCCGGTCGCCGCCCGGAAGCGGGATGGGAAGAATGGAGGCGCAGCGCTGAAAGCTGCTGTAGCCGCCGGTGAGGCATTCGCTGCCCCAGATGGTGCCGTCGGTCCCGTAGCCGGTTCCGTCCCACACCAGGCCGATCACTTCGCCTGTCAGGCCATTCTCTGCCATGCAGGACGCCATATGTGCGTGGTGGTGCTGCACCCTGACAAGGGGCAGGTTCTGCTCCTCGCTTCGTTCCTGCGCATAGGCAGTGGAGAGATAATCCGGGTGCAGGTCGCAGGCCAAAGCGTTTGGCTGAATTCCAAACAGCTTTTCAAAGTGGCTGATCTGCGCGGCGTAGGCTTCGTAAGTTTCGTAGTTTTTCAGGTCCCCGATATGCTGGCCGGGAAATACGGCTCCTTCCTTGCTCAGGCAGAAGCCTGCCTTCTGCTCGGCACCGCAGGCAAGAATGGCGTCGCGGCTGCCGGGGACAAACAAGGGATAAGGTACATAGCCTCTGGACCGGCGAATGGGGTATTCCTCGCCTTCCAGCACACTGGTCAGCGAATCATCGCAGCGGGTTAGGATCTCGCGGTCGTGCAGAAGAAAGGCATCGGCGATGCCCCTGAGCTTTTCCAGCGCCTCGCTGTTTTTATATACAATGGGTGTATCCGAAAGGTTCGCGCTGGTCATCACCAGCATCGGCAGTTCGTCATCAAACAGCAGGTGGTGCAGCGGAGTATATGGCAGCATCACACCAAGCTGATTATTATCGCTGAGGTGGCGCAGCTGGGCCCTGTTTTTCTTTTCCAGCAGCACGATGGGGTGCGCCGGAGAATTCAGAATGCGCTGTTCTTCCGCGTTCATCCGGCAGATCTGAGCGATCGACGCTTCGTCCCTGCACATCACCGCAAAGGGCTTTTCGTCCCGCTGTTTGCGGCGGCGCAGCTCCTGCACGGTTTTGGCATCGCAGGCACAGGCAAGGTGAAACCCTCCAAGACCTTTCACGGCCAGGATCTTCCCTGCGCGGAGCATCTGTTTTGCAAGGCCGATCGCATCGCCTTCGATGGGCTTTCCCTGTGCATCCAGCAGGGTAAGCTGCGGCCCGCAGGCCGGGCAGCAATCGGGCTGCGCATGATAGCGCCGGTTCTCGATGCTGTGGTATTCTTCCGCACACTCCGGGCACATGGAAAAAGGTGCCATAGAAGTGAGCGGGCGGTCGTAAGGTACATCACGGATGATGGTGAAGCGTGGCCCGCAATTGGTGCAGTTAATAAACGGGTAGCGGTATCGCCGGTCGGATGGATCCTTCAGCTCCCGCAAACAGTCCGGGCAAATGGCAAGGTCCGGGCTGATGAAGGTGTGCATGGCCGAAGGTTCTTCGCTGGCTATGATCTGAAAGCCCGAATAGCCGGCAAGCGTTTCCTCCCACTGCAGCTTTATTTCCTGGATCATTGCAGCAGGCGGTGCCTCGCTGCGGAGTTTTACTGAAAAACGGAGGATCTTGCTCTCTTCTCCCTCCACCTGCAGGAAAACACCCCGGGATGTATTGCGGATGCTTCCGTTCAGTTCGCAGGCTTTTGCCAGCCGATGCACAAAAGGACGAAATCCGACTCCCTGCACGATTCCCTGTATGGTTATGCATGCTCGTTTCATTCGCTTCGCCCTGCCAGATCATATTTATTCCGCCATTGAAAAAACTTCCAGTCAAACAAATTTTATTATAATTGTTTGTCAGATATTTGGCAAGCTGTATTCTGCAGCTTGCCCACATTTTTGAAGATTTTTTCCAGGTACTGTTTTCTGCACAAAAAACGTGCGCCGGATCACGCGGATCTTTCCGCTGCTCGCCCGGATACCTAATATTCTGATTCCACTATAGCAGAATTCGTTCACAGCGCAAGGTGTAAAAGCAAAATCGTCACTTTTCCTAGCAAAACTGCCATGTTTTTCACAAACATGGCAGTAATTTTCAACTTTTCTATGGTAGTTATTTAACTAACATCCATGCAGCACGGTCATAGATGCTTACATCCGCATTCCGGAAAACCGGGGCCGCATTGCTCTGCAGCCATTGGGCAAGCCCGGGGCCAGCCGCACGTTCATGCCGGCTGATGAAAACATAATCAATTCCCTGCGTTTCCCAATTGGCAAGGAACACTTCCGGGTCCTGCAGCATCTGGTTCTGCAGCTGCTGGGTGGGGCGGTAGTTCAGCCCGTGATAATACAGATAGGAGGAACTGCCGCACAGAATATTCCGCCCGGTAAGCACCGCAACGGCATTATCGTGATGATCGGCTGTAAGGAATTTTGCGTCCGGCGCCGTATTCTGCCGGATGAATTCCGCCGCTTCCACATCCTCCGCCGAAAAGAGGCGGTAAGCAAGGCCTTCCATGCCCGAGACAGCTTCACGCCCCAGGCTGAGCAACGCTGCATTGGTGCAGAGGAGGATCAGCACTCCAAGCACGCACCCGCGCAGCGCTGAACGCTTTACAAAACGCCGCAGGGCATGCAGAACCGCATCCGCTGAACACAGGCAGACCAGCAGCCAGCCAATATACATCAGCTTGTTGTTATCATATACGTTGGGCTGGAACACCAGCAATTCACAAAGCACAAAGATCAGCAGTGCCGGGGAAAACAGCATGCGCCGCTCCACAGGCTGAATAAAATAAGCAACGGGAAACACCAGAAACAGCGGGCCAAGATTCTTCAGCCAGAACAGGAACCAGTTTTCCTGCAGGCCGTTTACCCAGTCGAGATTCAGGCGCAGGAACTGGCTGTTGCCGCCTACGCTGTCCAGCGTCCAGAAAAGAACCTGCGGCAGAGCCAGAACCACTGCCGGAATTCCAAACAGCAGCCAGTGCTTCCACCACTGGCGAGTCATTCCCTCCCGCAGCAGCGAGCCAAGCATCCAGCAGGCCGCACACAGGCCAAGGGCAAGGTAGGAATGGGTGTGTACCATGGGCAGCAGCCCGCCCAGGATCCCTGCAGGGAGGAAATATTGTTCTTTTTTCAGGAACACCGCCTGCACCAGCAGCCACAGGCAGGCCATCAGAAGGCTCCAGCCAAACAGCGTTGCCCGCTGGGGCAGCAGCATATCCACCACAACGTTTACCCAGCGAATGCCTTCGGAGGTTAGATTCGTGGGGGTTTTATAAAAGCCGGTAAACAGGTCAGTAAAGCTGTATTTACCGAAAAAGTAAAGCGTGCCAAAGCCGCCGCAGAAGAAAAACAGCGTCCACCCCAAAAGGGATCCCCCTTTTTCATGGCAGATGCTTTTGCACAGGAACCATACGCCGGCAAACACATCCGCCAGTGCAATGCACATGGGCAGAATGTATGCCGCTGAAAGACCCGCACCCAAAAGATATACACTGGCAGAGACCGAGTCGCACAGGAAGGGATAGCAGAGCTTTGCCTGGGGAAGGATGCTGTAGAAGGGCGGAAACATTCGCTGCTCGGCCATGGAGGTGATAAAACCCAGGTGCATCGCCATGTCGCCATAGGTGCACTGGCCGGTATAAAGCGCGCCGTTGCGCGGATACAGCGTGTGCGTGACCAGGATCCACAGGCACACCAGCAGCAGCGCCCCGGCAAGAACCATAAAGCCAATACTTTCCCGCTCGATGTTTATATGTTTACATAATTCGTTATTATTTATATTATGTTTTCTAATGCCTTGCAGCATCAGGCACATGCCGGCGCAAAGCAGCACTGCCGCGCCAAGGCCTGCCCAATGGGCCGCGGGAGAAAAACCAAGGGCAAACGCAAACGGGATCGGCGCCCAGATCGCCGCCGCAAGCCCCAGCACACTGCCAAGCCACAGCCGGACTGCCCGCTGCTGCCCGGCAAAGCCAGCGGCCGCAGCAAGCTCCCCCAGCAGCTGAAATGCCAGCAGCCAAAGAATTCCCATCATTCGATCATCGGCTCCGCAGCCGGTTCTTCATGCAGGGTGTGGTGATAGATGCGCTTTTCCAGTGCGGGGATCCGCTGGCTCACCTTGCCCTCGGGAAGTGTGGCATACTGTTCAGCATAGATCTCCATGCGGCTGTCGATCATGTCGATATACGAAAGGAGCTCTGCCTCCGCGCAGGAGGGCAGCACACAGGCACCGTATTCGGGAACTCCATGGTGGCTGAGCAGCAGATGCTGCAGCAGGATGCTCTTCTGTTCACTGATGCCAAGCTCTGTGCACACTTGCGCTGCCTCCTGGGCGCCCATGACCAGGTGGCCAAGCAACTGTCCTTTTATGCTGTAGTCCGTTACCAGGCCAAGCTTGGAGAATGTAAATTCCTTTTCCTTGGCAAAATCGTGCAGCAGGGTGCCGGTGAGCAGAAGGCTGCGGTTGATCACCTCGCTGTACTGGCCGCTGAGGTAATCTGCCAGGTGGAGCATATTGGAGGTATGCATCAGCAGGCCGTGCAGAAAGCTGTGGTGCATGCTTTTTGCTGCGGGGATCGACTGAAACGTATCGGCGTGGCGCTGCAGCATCACTTCGCAAAGCCGGCGGTAATCCGCATCGGCAATGGTGGAGACAAGGTAACGGATGTCCTGCATTTCCAGGTCGGCATCGATGGGGGCGGAAGGCACCAGATCCTCGATCTGGTAGAGGCCGGCATCGTTATCGTTGGCAAAACGCATGCGGTCGATATTCACCTGGCTGGAGCCTTTAAACTCCGTAACTCTGCCCTGCACCTGCACCACAGTTCCGTTTTTTGTTTCGTCAAAGCTGCCTGTGTAATCCCACTGCTTTGCCTCAACACTGCCGGTTGCATCGCTGAGATTGGCGCTGAGATAGGCTTTGCCGCTGGTCGTGGTGCGCACGGACGCAGCAGAAATAAGATAATATCCTTTAAATTCAAGGCCCGGCTGCATATCAGCCACAGCTAAATTGGTCTGCATTTCAGTTATCCTCACTGTTGAATCGTTTGATTGTTTTCTGTCCCCTGCCTAATGGCGGAACAGAGACGGTATTCGGTTTATTATATTTTGCTTTGCTCCAAAATGCAACCGACGCAGCGGACGAAAAACAGGCTGCCGGATCGGCAGCCTGTTTCTGTTCTGTTGTATGGGTTGCACAGAAGCGCATTGGAGCCGTCACTTGCCGGCATAGGCATTTGCTGCCTGGTTATAAAGGAAAATGGACTTGGCAAGGCTCTTCATTTCGGGGCTTGTGTTTGCATTTTTCAAAACCAGCAGCAGGTAGTTCACCGGGCAGTAGCTAAAGGTAAGCGCTGCGCCGGACTTGTGTGTTACTGTTACCGTATAGGTGTGGTCCAGGTCTTTTGCGGCAATATTATCGATCTGGATGAAGTTTGCGCTTCCATTGCTTCCGCTGCTCAGGGGAACATCTGCAGCAAAGGTGTAATCCTCGGCATTTACGCCCTCATCCAGGGTATAGTAGATGCGAAGCGCGGTGGTGGAATTCAGGATCAGGCTGGCGCTCTTTATAGTCAGGCCGCTGAAATCTTCGCTTTGGTTCTTTACTGCCTGAAGCTTGTTGTTTGCAATATAACTGCTGAGCGACTCCACGGTCACGGTGCTCAGAGCCACATCATCCACATCGCTGGCAGGCATATCGGTTTTGTAAGCAAAATAGTTTTGGGCACAGGTGCCGTAATCCAGAGCGGCTTTGGCAAAACCGGTAAGCTTTTCGCTGTAGCCTCCGTCGCGGTAGATGCCAAGCAGCTGCTGTACCGAAGCCTCGCCCCCGCAGATCACCACAGTGCTGCCTGCAGCAGCAAACAGATAGGAGATCTCGTCGGTCATTTCCTTTGCGTTCACAGCTGCGGTAAAGCAGTATTCTCCGTTGATCTCTTTTGCCTTGGACACGGGAACCACTGTGCTGTGGTCTGCCCAGGAGAAGGTCATGGCATAGGCATCGGGGTTAGCCAGCACATTGGGCGAAAGGAGCATATAGATGTTCACCAGCAGGTCGCCTTCTGTGGAAATGCTAGCGCCATTGATCAGGGCATTTACCGCGTTCACTTCCACTGTGCCCAAAAGGACACCGCAGTATTTCACATCCACAAGGTAACGGTCGCGGGCAGCGGGCTGGAATTCTTCATGGACGTCCAGGGTAAACTCATCCGTCTGTGTTTCGCTGCCATCGGAGGATACGCACACCGCAAGCTTTGCCTTTACTGCGTCCATAAACTCTTCTGCACTGGAGCTGTTCATGACGGTGATCGGCCTGGCAGATACAAGCCTTGCCTTTACTTCAGGAATCGGGCTGTAAAACTGAATAGCAGAACCAAGACTCGGGTTGGGCTGCGAGCTGACAGCAACCGTCCATTTTGTGCCGTCCACTTTCAGATACTGATAATACGTTTGATTATTGCCATAAGTTTCTGCGCACAGAATGCCATTTTCAAAAGTAAAGTCGCTTCTCTTTGCCGTGTTCATCTGCAGCGTATAATTCCCGTTGGGCTCATAAACCACCTGGAGCAGGCTGCCATTCTTCACTTCAGCCAGGCCGATCTTTCCGCTGTTGTCCAGGGTCACCTTCCACTGGGAAGCTGCCTGGGCATTGGCAAGCGAAACTGCCTGCAGGCTGGCATCCAGCAAACAAGTGGTGCCCCCCAGGTTAGAGGCAATATAATAGGTTTTTCCATCTTCGGGGACTGCGGGCATCATGCCTGCTTCCCTTACTATGAACCAGTTCTCTTCGCCTGGCGCAGTCTCTTCCTCTGCGCGTGCACCCATAGCGGGCACAGCTGCAAACAGCATGGCACAGATCATCAGCATACTGATTGCAAAGCGAATCTCTCTCTTCATCTTCTTCACTCTCCCTGCTCGCGGACTCAAACGAGTTCAAGCTGCCCTCCAGCAGCATTCAAAGATTTACATAATATTATATGCATAATATTCCTGATTTACATAATTCGCAATATCTTTGTTATGCAATCCAATGACAATATATTGTAACTTTTAAGAGTTTTTTTGTTTTTCTGTTTCGCCATTTAGTGGCCCCGCTCACTGGTCCAGGCCTTGGCGCACAAGGCCTTTCCGTTGACTTTGCCTGCCGCTTCTGCTACTATTTTATTAAAGGAAAAGCAGGGTTTCCCCTGGTTTTCACTTAAAATAAAACTTACAGGAAGTGATCATTTTTATGAATCTTACCCCCGAACAGCAGGCCCTGCTGAACGGCTCCCAGGGTGAAACCATGGCCAAGGTCGTAAAAACGCTGGTCATGTATGGTGATGCTTTTGGTGCCGAGCGCATGGTGCCTGTTACCAGCAAATATGGCCACACGGTAATCAGCTTTGGTCTGGAAGTGATGAAGCCGGTCTACGACCTGTATGACCAGCTGATTGAGGCCGGGCTGACTGAAGGCCAGAAATTTACCGCTGACCCCAAGCCGCTGGATAAAAACGTTCCCTCCAGCCTGATTGAAGACCTTGTGTTTAAAAAGATCATGTACACCCAGCAGAAGCGCTATGAGGCACAGCTGGAAAAGCTTGGCATCATTGATGAGGACAGCTATTCCTGCACCTGCTACCTTGACCAGATGGGCAACAAGCCGGCCAAGGGCGAGATCCTCAGCTGGGCAGAATCCAGCGCCGTGGTTTATGCCAACTCGGTTCTTGGCGCCCGCTGCAACCGCAACTCCGGTATGCTGGAACTGATGGGCTCCATTGCCGGCTTTGTTCCGGAATTTGGCCTTTTGACCGACGAAGGCCGCAAAGCCACCTGGATCATTGATGTGCAATGCAAAAACCGCCCCGAAGCACAGCTTCTTGGCTCTGCCATCGGCATGAAGGTGATGGAAGAAGTGCCCTATGTAAAGGGCATGGAGCAGTGGCTGGGCACCGAACTGGACGAGGCTGCCTGCACTTACCTGAAGGATTTTGGTGCTGCCACCGCCAGCAACGGCGCTGTTGGACTTTACCACATTGCCGGGTTGACTCCCGAGGCAAAGGAGCAGGGCGAGGCCCTGATCTGCGACAATGCCCAGGTATACGTGATCGATGATGCCGAACTGGAACGTGTAAAGGCTGCCTATCCCGTGATCTGGAAGGATGCCGACGCAAAGCCGCAGCTTTGTTTCATCGGCTGCCCGCATATGACGCTGCAGCAGCTGCACGACATGACCAATGCCATCAACAGCCAGCTGATGCGCAATGGCCTGCAGAAAGTAAGCGTGCCCACCGTGTTCACTGCTTCTCCGGCTGTGATTCGTGAATTTGAGAAAACAAAAGACTACATGCTCATGAAGTCCTGCGGAATCGTACTCAGCTACATTTGCCCGCTGATGTATATGAACAACCCCCTGTGCAAGAAGAAAGCCGTGATCACCTCCAGCAACAAGCTGCGCACCTACACCAGCGCCCGCTACTACACGGAGGCTGATATCATCCGCATCATCACCAGCAAGGAGGCGAAACTATGAAAGAGTTTAAAGGACGCGTAGTTGTGCCCGGAACCTGCACTGCCAAGGCGCTGGTTTCTCATGGCGGCTTTAACACTCTGGCAAGTTACCAGATGGCCCTGATGTTCAACAAAAAGGGCGTTCCCTGCGGCGACCAGAACAACCCTGACCTGTATAAGCAGAGCATGGAGGGCGTTGCCATGTGCCTGCCCATGACCATTGGTTCCACGACCGGCGGCATGGTGCTGTTCACCGCCTGTGCGCTGGGCAAGCAGCCCGCCTGCATGCTGTTTTCCAAGCCCATCGATTCTCTGGCTGCCTCCGGCGCCATTATGGGCGACGTATGGACCGATGCAAAAATGCCGGTGATCGATAATCTGGGCGATGAATTCCTGGAGAGCGTGAAGACCGGCATGACCGTGACCGTTGAGGAAGACGGCACCGTAAAAATTGACGACTGAAAAGCGAGAATCCTACCATGATACCTGGCATGAACCGTAACCTGATGCAGCTTCAGCTCTCCGGCATCCGCCGTTTTACCAACCTGGCAGCTGCCACCCCCGGCTGCGTCCGCCTTACTTTGGGCGAACCGGATTTCAACACGCCCGAAAATATCCGCGAAGCTGCCAAGCGCGCCCTGGACGAAAACAAAACCCATTACCCGCCCAATGCCGGCAGCCTGGAGCTGCGCAAAGCTTTGTGCGAATTTGAGGCGCAGCGCAACGGCTATGATTATACCGAACAGGAAGTGTTCCTTACCATCGGCGCCACCGAAGCCATTCACGTGGCTATGCTGGGCGTGCTGAACCCCGGCGACGAAGTGATCATTCCCAACCCTGCTTTTGGCCTTTACGACAGCATTGCAAAGCTGGCCGGTGCATCGATCGTAACCATAAACACCAGCGAGGATGCTTTTCAGTTGAAGGCGGAAAAACTGGCCGCGGCGATCACCGAGCGCACCAAGCTGCTGATCCTGAACTCGCCCAACAACCCCACCGGCGTAGTATACTCCCGCGAAACGCTGGATGCGCTGCATGAGGTGCTGAAGGATAAGCCCATCTTTGTGCTGTGCGACGATGTGTACCAGCAGCTGAGTTATTCGGAATGCTGCTCCTTTGCCACCTTCCGCGATATGCGCGACCGCATCCTTATGGTGCAGAGCTTCAGCAAGCCCTATGCCATGACCGGCTGGCGCGTAGGCTACCTGATGGCGCAGAAGGAAGTAATGGACCACCTGCTGCTGTATCATGCTGCCGATACGGTTTCGATCCCCGCTTTTGTGCAGGACGCCTGCATCGAAGCCCTTCACACCGATGTAAGCCCCATGGTGGAAGTCTATCGCCAGCGGCGGGACCTTGTATATCAGGCCGTACTGGACATGGGCCTGCAGGTCACAAAGCCGGAAGGGGCCTTTTATCTGTTCCCGGATATCCGCCCGCTCGGCATCAGCAGCGAGGAATTTTGCACCCGTGCCATTACAGAAGGCGGGGTTGCCGTTGTGCCCGGAGCCTGCTTTGGCGCCGAAGGCTTTTTCCGCATCAGCTGCTGCTATTCCACTCAAGAGCTGCAGGTGGCGCTTGGCCGCCTGAAAGCCTTTGTGCAAAGCCTGAAATAAAACAAAAAAGGAACTGATTTTCAACCAAAATCAGTTCCTTTTTGCTTTATATTTTTTTCAGTGTCTTGTATCGTCCGTGAAGCATTCGCAGAAGCGGGCAGAGAAGGAGGGCTCTTCCCCTGCCGCATACAGGTGGGCAAGGTCGCCAAAGCAGAGCATGCGCCAGGATGCTTTTCCCTCGCGGCGCTCTTCGGTTTTAAGAACCGTGACCGCTGTAGGCAGTGCCACCGTTCCATGCCAGAGCGGCATGGGCGAAATATTCAGCAGATGGCTGAGCATCGCACTCTCCACGCCGAAGTGGCAGAAGAGGACGACCCGGTCGTGGTTGGGCTTTACGGCATGGTAAAAATCGCCGCTGCGCTCATAGCCGTGCTTTGCCAAAAGTTCATCCAGGCCCTTGCACACATAATGGTATTCCGAGGGCACGTTGGAATCCACATAGATCTGGGGCTCCTCCCAGCGGTCCTTATCATAGAACCGGGGCTCAGCCATCCAGTCCTCCGGCATCCAGTCCCAGCAGATGGTGGAAGTACCTACATCCGGGCGAATGCAGCGGCCGCGAAATTCCTGCATCCAGTCAAGTGTGATTGGCTGAATGCCAAGGGTCTTCAGTGCGGTTTTGGCAGTTGCCTGTGCTCTGCCCAGGGGAGAAACATAGTAATAGTCTGCCTGCATACGCTCCATGCGCGGCTGCAGCAGTGTTGCCTCGCGAAAGCCCTTTTCTGTAAGGGAATCGTGTTCATAATCCGGGTCGCCGTGGCGAATGATCACCAGTTCCATTTTCGGTTCTCCTTTTCTTCGGTGCGGCACCAGGCACGAATGCAGTCGTGCTCCTCGGTGCGCAGCAGGTATTCCGTGCCATCCTCCAACTCGGCAGCATAAACGCTCAGCTTTTCGTTTTCCAGCGTTTCGGCGATGTAGAGCACTTCAAAATCGGTGAGGCGGTGGGTATCCCAATAGGCAACGGGGCGAGTATCGTAGACATATTTAATGGCCATGCAGTTGTTGAAATGGCGGCTGAAATCGATATCGGAGGAGCGGACCGTACGGCGGAACACCGGTTCTTCCGCACTGAAATCGTGCCGCATACGCAGATACGGGTCCTCCAGCAGCTTTTCGTCCGGCTCTGCATTCTCAGGAAAATCCACCTCGTAGATGGTGATGGGTTTGCGGGTTTCCATGCTGATGGGGCACAGAAGCTGGCGCACCACCATAAGCAGCTCGTCCTTATCGTTGGTGAAGCGGGATTCCATCTCGACCCGGTAGGGGCTGATGTGCGTGAACACACTGGTAGTATGCACAGTTGAGCTGCAGGGAGGCATGTGGTTAATATGCATACGGGTCTTGGCAATTACCCAAACGGCATGGCGCCGCAGGGCGATCTGGATATTATCGCACTCCACCAGGGCAAACAGCTTGGTGATCAGGTCCTGGGAGATGCTGGCTGCACTGAACAGGTTCAGGTGCATATTGGGATCCATCTGAGAATAGGTCAGGCGGAAATCTTCTAAATAACAATACTTCATTTTAGTTTTTGTTCTCCGGCTGCGGGTTTTTTCTTTGGGGATTATATCGCATTCCTCCTGCCGCCGCAACCGCTTTCGGGCATAAAACCACCGGGAACATACCGGTTCCCGGTGATTTTCCCGTCATTTAATCCTGGCTCTCAGTTCCGCCAAACTGGGCAACAAAGTCCTCCTCGCTGAGGATGGGGATGTTCAGCTCCCGCGCCTTCAAATTTTTTGACGAAGTGGAGGTTACATCGTTGTTGACCAGGTAATCCGTCTTTTTGCTCACGCTGCCGGTCACTTTGCCGCCGTTTGCTTCCACGTAGGCCTTGAATGCATCGCGGTTTTTAAAGATGTGCACATCGCCTGTGATCACAAACACCTTGCCTTCGCAGCTGCCTTTCGCCTCGGCTGCCGGCTCGGCATTTTCCACGTTCAGCACCTGCAGCAGGGCATGAAATACGCTGCGGTTCTTTTCATCGGCATACCAGGCAAGCACAGCGCCGGATTTCTCCGCGCCAATGCCGTCTACATCCTCAAAGCCGGTTTTTTCCTGCAGCCGCTGCAGAAAGCCCTGCCAGCCGGCAGCGCGAACCAGTTTTTTTGCCGCGTCCACGCCGATCATAGGGATGCACAGCGCAACGATCAGGCGGGTGGGATGCACATTCCGGCTGCGCTCGATGGAGGCCAGCAGATTTGCACAGCTCTTGTCGCCATAGCCAGGCATGGTGCGGATCTCATCCGCATGCTCTGCCAGGCGGAAAATATCGGTGTAGTCGGCAATAAAGCCCGCGTTCACAAAATCCCGCAGGGTCTCGATGGAAAGGCCATCGATATCCATGCCGTCGCGGCCAACGAAGCGCTGAAACTTTTTCAGGTTTTTCGCCGGGCAGTTGGGATTGGAACATTTCAGCGTTTTGGTGCCGCTGGCACTCTCGAACACATAAGTTTCGGCGGCACACACGGGGCATGCCTCCGGAATAGAGAAACGGCCGATGCGGCTTTTTACGGCAATGCACTTGGGAATGATCTTATTTGACTTAATGATCTCCAGCTCGGTTTTTCCATCCTCGCCGATTCCTAAACGCTCCAGCTCGCTGATATTGCAGAGAGAGGCACGGGAGACCGTGGTGCCTTCGAGCTGAACCGGGTGAAACACTGCCACGGGCGTGATCGTAGAGGCGGCACAGCTCCACTCGATATGATCCAGCGTGCTGATTGCAGAAGCATCCTGCCACTTAAAGGCATAGCCGGCACGGGTCGCATGGTGGCCGGTCACACTTCCGCCGGCCGCATATTCCGTGTCGTCATAGGCAATGACCAGACCATCCACAGGGATGTCCATTTTCCCGCTCTCCACGCGTTCCGTCCAGCGGGCAACGCAGTCCGGCAGGCCGGAAGCATCCGTTGCCTCGTAATCCACGGTGGTAAAGCCGGCATTCCGCAAAAAGTCCATGCGTGCGCCCCAGCTGCGGATCTCGTCCTGAATATATACCAGAGTAAAGGCATTAAAGCAGAGCCTGCGCTCTTTTACCTTGTCAAGGTTCTTGGCATCCAGCGCAAGCGTGCCGGAAGCCAGGTTGCGGGGATTGGCAAACTTTTCATCGTCCTCTTCCAGCGAATCGTTGATAATTTCAAAATCGGTGTAAGAGATGGTCGCCTCGCCGCGCACCACCAGGTGCCCTTTATATTCCAGCGTTTGGGGAAAGCCGCGGATCACATCCTTCATATAGGTGATGTTGGTGCCGATGGTTCCGTTGCCGCGGGTGAGGATCTTTGTGAGCTCGCCGTTATCGTAAGTAAGTACCAAAGTAAGGCCGTCCAGCTTCCAGCTGAGCCAGATGGGAAGCTCCCCTGCCCACTTCTGCAGGTCGGCGATCTGCTTTGTTTTGGCAAGCGACAGGGCAGGAAATTCGTGTTCTTCCTTTTTGCCGCCGGCATTATCTTCCTCCGCCGAGCTGACAGCCTGGGTGGGGCTGGCCGGCAAAATAATGCCGCTTTCCTGCTCCAGCTTTGCCAGTTCATCAAAACCGGCATCCCACTCGTAGTTGGTCATGATCTCTTCCCGGCCGCCATAATAGGCTTCGGAAGCTTCATTCAGCTGGCGGATCAGCTCTTCCATACGCGCGATCATTTCAATCTGGTTCATTTTCATTCCTCCGTAGGGGCAGCATCATTTTTTATGATTATACTATTTTTCCTGTTTCCTTACAATTGGATTATCTCACTTTGTATGCCCCATAAAAAGGGCAGATAAAAACCCGGCAGCCGAAGCGGGCTGCCGGGAAAAAAGTTAGTGATTGCTGCAATAATCGATTATATTCTGCAGTGGTGTGCTGCGGCTGATGGGATAGCGGCCGATCTCCAGGCTCAGGTTCCCTGTGGTCCACACGGGGCCCTCTTCGCCTACACAAAAGCTGAAAAGAGTGGATACAATAAGCGAATTGGCATAGTCCGTGTTGCCGCCCGGGTAGCTGAGCACAAAGGGTTCCTTACCCGTGATGCCGATCAGGCGGGCATTTGCCAGCTTCAGCTGGTATTCCTTGTCGTCGTCGCTTACTTTTGTAAGGTCCACATGGGTGGCGGTGTGGTTCTGGATGGATACCAGGCCGCTTGCCTGCATTTCACGGATCTGGTCCGCAGTCATATAACCGGGCGTTCCGATGTATTCCGAGATCACAAAGATCGTTGCTTTCACACCATACTGCTTCAGATAGGGGTAGACCATAGTATAGTTGTTATCCCAGCCGTCGTCGAAGGTGAGAATAACGGGCTTTTCGATTTTCGCCACTTCCGTAAGGTCTTCAAAGTGGATGGGGGTATAGCCGTTCTCCAGCAGCCAATCCAAAAGTTCATGGAAGCCCTCGGGGCTAGCAAAGCGGCCGTCATTCTCCGCCGTAACACCCAGATACTTCAGCACCGGCACCGGGTAGCCGGCCTCAACTGAGCGCTCCGCTGCCTGTGTGCAGTAGGCTGCGTGGTTTTCTTCGTCGCGGTAAAGACGAAGGCTGAAAAGATTGCAGAGGTCCTCCAGCGGTGCCCACATCGTTTTATGATACTCCACGGGGGCACCCAGCAGATTATAGGCAAGCTCGCCGCTTACGGCAAAGCGTCTGCCCAGCTGCAGCTGCAGCTCCGTATCCCCCAGCTTTGCGGTGCAGGTTTCCGTATTGCCGGAAACGCTTCCACCAAAGGCTGCGATAAAGCTTTTCACTTCCGCATACTCCACCTCTTCCACCAGCACGGTGGTGCCGAGTGCAGCGCCCTGCGTCGTCAGGCTGCTGCCGGCGGGCAGCTCCGGCTCGGGTGTAGGCTCGGGCGTTGGAACGGGGGTGGGTTCCGGGGTAGGCTCCGGGACGGCTTCCACGGTGGGTTCCGGGCTGGGCGTATGGGCAAGGTCATAGGCTTCGCCGTCTTTTATGGCTAAAAATGCCCCAAGCACAAGCACGATGAGCAGCAGGGCAATGACCAGAATCGATTTAATCACTTTGTTCATGGGATTCTCCAAAACAACAACGGAATAGAGTTATTTTAGTTGAAACCGGGCGGAAATGCAAACAGATTCCTCAGCCGGGCAGATTTGCCTCGCTGCCTTCTGCCTCCAGATGGGCAAGAATCTGCTCCGCCACCAGAAGGAGGCTGTCGGCTACATCGGGGTATTCCAGCCCGCGGTAAGCCTCGGCACGGTTGATCAGCGCAACGGCATAGCCGTAGGAATTCTGAAGGCCCAGATCGTCCATCTCGGAAATGGCATTATCATAATATCCGCCTGCCTCGTCATAGGCGCCCATACGCTGGTAAAAGGAACCCAGCTCATTCAGAATTGCGATTGCCAGGGGATGATTCGCGGTGTTTCGGGCCTCGTCCAGGTGGGCGTGCAGAAAAGGCACGATCATGTCGGTCCACCCGGCTTCGTATAATGCATCCAGCTGTTCAAAAAGATCCATTTCTTCTCTCCCGCAAGGTCTGTATTGCTGGTATTATACCTTGTGTTTTCCACCGAGTAAAGAGCAGGCTCCTGCCGCACCAGGCTGTACGGGGGATTTCTGTTGCGCTTTGCGTTCGGGCATGATAAACTGAAGTATACCATGACGGCGGAGCCTGCAGGACCCCGCCGCTTTTTTGGAGGTTAAACATGAATTATCTTGGTATTGAATATAACATTAAAAATCTGCCGGTGCTGGACCCGGATTTTATTCCCTATGGTGTGTGGGCAGATGAATACCTGAAGGGTGCTTTCCGCCCGGTGAAGATTGCTGTGGAACGCGAGAACGGAAAGATCACCACCTTTGAAACCAAAATGCGCGGTGCCGATTATTTTGCCGCAAACCGCCGTTATCTCGACCGCTATGTAAAGTTTCTGCTCTGGAGCGTTGGCGGCAAGCGCGTGACCATCTGCGGCTGCGATGAAGAAGCCGCCGTGATCCGCGAGGCTTACACCGAGCAGGGCGAGCGTGCCTTTGACGTGGGCTTTATGCAGGATGTGTATGAATGCCCCTTTGAGGTTGTGATCTGCGACGAGGAGCACTTCCCCGTTTCCAACGACGCCACCGTATCCGTAGGCGGCCACCTGGAAGGCTGCCGCATCGGCTTTGATGCCGGCGGATCCGACCGCAAGGTCAGCGCTGTGATCGACGGAAAAACCGTTTACAGCGAAGAAGTTGTCTGGAACCCCAAGCTGAGCGAAGATCCCCAGTATCAGTTCGACGGTATTGTGGAATCCTTCCGCACCGCTGCTTCCAAGATGCCGCGGGTCGATGCCATTGGTGTAAGCTCTGCCGGCGTGTTTATCGGCAATGCTCCCATGGTCTCCTCGCTGTTCATTAAGGTTCCCCGCAGCCGCCGTGAAGAGGTAAAGACCATCTTCGACCGCGCCGCACTTGAAATCGGCAATGTTCCCATTGTTGTGGCAAACGACGGCGACGTTACCGCCCTTGCCGGGGCCATGAGCCTGGAAACCGGCAGCGTAATGGGCATCGCCATGGGCACCAGCGAAGCCGGCGGATATGTTGCCGCTGACGGCAACGTGCTGGGCTGGTTCAACGAGCTTGCATTCGCCCCCGTGGACCTGTTTGAGGGCGCTATGGCGGACGAATGGTCCGGCGACATCGGCGTTGGCTGCAAATACTTCAGCCAGGACGCCGTGATCAAGCTTGCTCCCGCAGCAGGCATTGAGCTGGATGAGGCCGCCACTCCCGCCGAAAAGCTGAAGGCTGTGCAGGAGCTGATGAATGCCGGCGACGAACGGGCTGAAAAGATCTTCCTTTCCATTGGTGCCTACCTTGCCCATACCATGGCTCTCTACAGCAAATATTACGATATCCGCTACCTGCTGGTGCTTGGCCGTGTGGCCAGCGGCAAGGGCGGCGAAACGCTGATTCAGGAATGCAACCGCATTCTGGCAGAAGAATATCCCGCACTGTACGAAAAGGCAACGGTAATGCTGCCGGATGAAAAGACCCGCCGCGTTGGCCAGTCGGTTGCTGCTGCAAGCCTGCCTGCCATCGGCTGATTTTGTAACCCAGTCACATGCTGAAGCATTTGCGTGCACTGATCCCTGCCCACGTCTCCGGGCGGGCAGTCCTGCGCTTTTTTGAAGTTCTGCGCCGCTGGCACCGCCTGTGGCACCGGCATGGTGGGGCAAATCTGCTCCGCAACCGCGCCGCTCTTGCCGCTCACCTGCCGGATCTCCACCTTCATGGAGGCTATGTGGAAGATCAGCACCAGTGGTGCGACACCGCATACGGGCGCTTTACCATGAGCTATTCCGGCTGCGAAGTGTTTGCCTTTTACAACGCGCTGGTGAGTGTTGGCATGGCAGATGCCGCTTCGCTTCCCGAGCTGATCGAAGCCTTTGAGCGGGACGGCATGGTGCTGCGCGGCCGTTTCGGCACTTCCCCCAGGGCTCTGCTTACGCACCTGAAGCGTTATGGTCTGGGTGCCGAACTGAGCACCCGTGTGCAGGAGTTTGAATCCATTGCCCGGCGCAGCGCTTCCCTGATCCTAACTTTGTATAATGACGGCTGCGACATCTGCAAACAGGTGCACACTGTATGCATCACCAAAGAGGCCGATGGTTATCTGGTGCACAACCTGGGCGGTAACGGCACCGCTGACGGGCCCTACCCGGGAATCACTCCGCTGCTGGCACAAATTAATGGTGGCCGGGCCAAGGCGATCTGCCTGCTTGGCATTACAAAGCAATAAAGAAAAGTCCTGCGGTTTTTTGACCGCAGGACTTTTTTTCGTTTGTTGTTTATTCTGCATCCAGCCCGAACATCTGGTAGAAGAAGGGGGTCAGATTTTCTGTGATGATCTGCTGGCCGGCCTCGGTAAGCGGGTTCGGCAGCCCGATTACATCCAGGGTTTCCATGAAACCGTTGTTGTTGCCATAGTCCACCAGTTCGTTGTACATCGAAACAGCTTCATCATAGTTTTCCTGGCTGATTGCAAGGATACCAAGAGCTGCGGTGGCAGAGGTTGCATAGCTGATGTAGTAGAACGGAGACTCGAAGGTGTGGGGAACCATCATCCACTGTTCGCCCCAGTTATACACGCCCTTGCCGTAATAGCTTTCCTCAATGGAAAGGAAGAGCTCCGTGAGGTCAGCGGTTGTCTGAATGCTTCCATCCATACGGCCCTGCAGAGCGCGCTGCTGGAATTCGTCAAAGATGCAGCCGTCGATTACGCCGGTGAACACATGGTAGAGGGACATAAGCTCAGCTGTTTCTGCAACATCTTCGCCAAAGATATCCGCGGCGTTTTTCATCATCAACATTTCCATGCCCTGAGAATCGATCTCGGCAATGTCAATGCAGGCGTATTCATACATCACCGGCATTGCGTT
The DNA here is from genome assembly GCA_024403095.1 of Oscillospiraceae bacterium. Classification (GTDB taxonomy): domain Bacteria; phylum Bacillota; class Clostridia; order Oscillospirales; family Oscillospiraceae; genus Limivicinus. The sequence continues at coordinate 542 of JAKSSN010000009.1, read as the reverse complement.
TACATAGCCTTCATAGGCATGGCCGAATTCATGGACCAGAGTCTCGGCATCGGAGGCAGAGCCTTCATGCTGAGAAAAGATAAAGGGAACGCCATACCAGTTGATGCTGGTGGTAAATGCACCTTCGTTCTTGGTTTCGGACGCGGCAAGGTCAAAGAGATGGTTCTCCTGCATGCATTCGAAAGCCTCGGCTGCCTTTTCACTGACGGTGGTCACATAGGGCTTCACGCGGGAGACGATCTCGTCTTCCGTCATGTCCATGCTGTAATATTCGTTCAGCTGCTGGCCGTAGCTCATCTGAATGGTGTATATGCTCTGCATAAACCAGGGTACAATAAGTTCACGGGTCCAGGCATAAAGCTCCTGTGCTTCCTCGGGGCTGAAATCGCGCTGGAACCCCTTCTCGTAGGCATACTGGGCATAATCCGGGAATCCGTAGCCATTGATCTCGTTGCTTTCGATCACATTATCCAGGCTCTTCAGATAGATATCCGCAAGGTCTTCGGAAACATCATCCTCGGAATAATACAGGGAGTAGTATT
>JAKSSN010000089.1 GCA_024403095.1 Oscillospiraceae bacterium | reverse complement strand
GCATACGGGAGAATCGTCCGTCATGTCATACAGGGCAATATCTTCCACCGCTGCCGCTTTGGAAAGGGAAAGGTACAGCTCCCGATTCCCCCGGGCAGAACGAAAAAGGAAAACCGGCTCGTTTGGCCGGAGCACGTTTTGCAGGGCGCCTGCAAGTGCGGCGGTCGTGTATTCAGGCGGAATCAGGTCGGGCTGAAAGCCATGCTCCTGCAGGGAAGCGCCTGTAGATGCGCCAATTACGGCAAAGCGGCAGCTCGCAAGCATTCGCAAGTCGATTCCTTCCTGGGAAAGCCGGCGAAAAAAGGCTTGAACTCCATTGGCACTAGTGAAAACGATCCATCCGCCTTCCCTCAGCCTTTCCCAGGTAAAGGAACAGGGGAGTTCTTTTATTGAATATCTGCCGCCAGCAAGAACATCGGCTCCTAAGGCACGCAGCTGCATAGCAAGTGAGTCGTAGATCTTTGGGCTGCCGGTGATGGCTATGTGTTTTCCGCTCAGCGGCAAGAATGCCGCGCTGCGAAGGTCAAGGGCAGCCGTTGGCCCAACAAGGATCACCGCAGGGGAGGGAACTCCGCAGCGGTCAGCCTCCAAAGCAATTTTGCTCAAAGGCGCTTTGGCCACAATGGGGCAGGAAGCATCCAGCGCCGAGATTACTGCCGCAGGGGTGGAAGGATCTTTCCCGGCTTCCATCAGCTGGCGGGCAAGCCGAGGTAAAACCGAACGGCCCATCAGGAAAATCAGGGTTCCGGGCAATTTTGCATATACACTTGCCAGATCCCCCAGGGGCTCCTCGGAATCGGCGGTGTGAGCTGTGATCACGTGGAAACTCCGCGCAGTTTTGCGGTGCGTGACCGGGATACCGGCAAAGGAGGGAACGGCAATGGAAGAACTGATGCCGGGAATGATCTCGTAGGGAATCTTCTGCTGAGAAAGGAAAAGGGCTTCCTCTCCGCCCCTGCCGAATACCAGCGGGTCTCCGCCCTTCAGGCGGCATATGCGTTTCCCAAGCCGGGCATGCTCAAGTAAACAGGCATTGATCTCCTCTTGGGAAAAAGATGGCCTTCCGCCGCGTTTTCCCATGCAGATAAGCTCAGCACCTTCTTTGGCGTTGTCAAGCAGCTCCTGCGCAATCAGGTCATCGTAAACGATCACATCGGCGCGGCGAATTGCGTTCAGGCCGCGGAGCGAGATCAGATCGGCAGCGCCGCATCCGGCTCCGGTTATCCATACAAAACCGTTCTCAGTCATTTGTATACGCCTCGCTTTGAAGAATCTGCCGCAGCTCCGCCTCATCCGGTGCTCTTCCCAGAGCAATGCTTTGGCTGAGGAGTTCCCGGTAAACTGCAGAGCGCTTTTGTTCAGGCACAGCCTTTTGAATTTGCGGCCGAATGGCCTCCAGCACCAAAAGAATATCCGCCATCTGGTCGGGAATCAGGGCGGAAATACGTTCTTTCAGCCAGATCGCAGCGCTGGGGCTGGAACCGGCAGTGGAAATGCCAATCGAGAGGGGCCCTTTGTGGATCAGGGCGGGAAAAATAAAACTGCAGTCCTCCCGGCTGTCTACCGCATTTACGGGAATTTTGCCTGCTTTGCAAAGCTGAGCGATCTGATGGTTTACATCACGGCTGTCGGTTGCAGCAATCACAAAATCCCTGCCGCTGAGCAGGTCGGGCGTGAACTCAGCTTCTACCAGCGTGAGGCCGCTGAAGGCGCGGATCTCGGGGCAAATTTGGGGGGCGGCAACGGTGATCCGAGGCTTGAAGGAACTGATTTTTTCAATTTTATTTTGGGCAATTCTGCCTCCGCCAATGACCAGGCAGTCTGCACCTTCAATGTTCATATAAAAAGGGAAGTATTCCATAAATTATTCCTGCTGTGAACGAAAATAATACTGCCAGCAACCATCGGCAAAAACCCGCGCCAGAGAAACACCAAAAACCGAATCGATCCGGCCGGATGTATAGACCTCTTCCGGGCTGCCGCACATAAGAAGTTTGTGATCGCCAAACAGCGCGATCTGGTCAGCTAGCTGCATGGCCAGGCGAATATCATGCAAAACAAGGATCACAGCTTTGCCCTGATCTGCAAGCTGGCGGGCAAGGCGGCTGAATTCCAGCTGATAACGCATATCCAAAAAGTTCGTTGGTTCGTCCATTAAAACGTGGTCAGCTGCCTGGGCAAGAAGCATGGCAAAACGCACCCGCTGCCGTTCTCCGCCGCTCAGCTCGGGCATTTGGCAGCCGGAAAGCTCGGCTGCATTTACGGCCTGCAGAGCTTCATTTACAAGGGAAAAATCTTCCTTGCGGTATTTACGGGGAAACCCGAGATAAGGAAAACGCCCATGCAGGACCATTCGCTGCGCACTCAGGTTTGGCACGGTGGGAACCTGGGGGAGATACGCAAGATGCTGCGCACGTTCTGTGGCCGAATACTGAAATGCATCTGCCCCGTTCAGCAGAATGCGTCCAGAAATGAGCGGCAGCTGACCAAGCAGTGTTTCACAAAGGGTGCTTTTTCCGCAACCGTTTGGGCCCAGAAGAACGGTGATCGAAGCATCCGGAAATGTTAGATTCACATTTCCCAGCACCGCTTTTCCACGGTAACCAACGGCAAGGTCTTTCAGCTCAATCATATCGGTGCCCTCCTCTGCGTTTGGTAAGCAGGTAGATAAAGAACGGGCCACCGATGCAGGAAAGCATGATTCCGGCGGGGAGTTCATAGGGTGCAAACAGAACGCGCGACAGGATATCGCACAGCGTGACCATCAGGGCTCCGCCAAGGGCACAGGATATCACTTGCACGGCAGCTTTTTCCCCCGCACTGTGGCGCATAATATGAGGAATCACAAGACCGACAAACCCAAGCAGGCCGCAAAAACTTACGGCTGCGCCAGCAAGTGCGGCGGAGAGAACAAGCATCAGCATTCTTACCGCCCGAACGTTCAGCCCAAGGCTAGCAGCTGTGCTGCTGCCAAGAGAAAGCAGTTCCAGCTCGTTGGAAAAAAGAAGGATCAGGATCAATGCTGCGGCAATCACAAGTGCGGCCGGGCGCAAATGCTGAAAACTGATGTTGGCAAAGCTGCCAATGCGAAAATCACTGTAGGCTACCAGCGAATCCGGCGCAAAAGTGATTACGGCATCGGTTAAAGCAGAAAAAATACAGGATACTGCAACGCCGGAAAGGACAAGTGTCATTTTGGAGGAACCGCTTCTTCGGGAAATATAACTTACAAGCAAAACGGCTGCCAGCGCGCCGGCAAAGGCTGCAAACGGCAAAAGAAAAATTGCTCCGGGCAGCAGCGCACACAGCATGGTCACCGAAAAGCCCGCACCTGCGTTCACACCAATTACATTAGGGGCAGCCAGCGGATTGTTCAGCACGGTTTGAATCACCGCACCGGAAACAGCCAAGGCCATTCCGGCGAGCAGACACGCACAGGTGCGCGGCAGCCGTGCGAGCCGGATGATCACCGCTGTTCCGCCCGGTACATCCTTTCCCAAAAGGCTGCGCAGTACATTCAAAGGAGAAATCGATACAGCGCCCAGACAAAGACTGAGGAGGGCAGACAGGACCACGGCGGAAAGCAGCAGAAATATCAGCTTATGACCCCGGATAGAGTGTTTTTGCAAGTTTTTCATAGGCTTCTCCCCATTTTGCATTCGGCTTCAGGTTATAAAGCTGATGGTCCAGGTAAACCAGTTTTCCATTCTTCACCGCCGAAAGACTGCTCCAGGCAGGGTTGGAAAGGAGTGTGCGCTGCAGGGTTTCTTCGGCTGCGGTTGAATCTGCTCCCTGTAGTACAACAAAAATGAATTCCGGGTCAGCGGCTATGATTGCCTCCAGGCTCAGATCTTCCAGAAGACCGGAATTTGAATCGGCCACATTCCTGCAGCCAAGGTCTGCCAGCATTTCGCCCAGCAGGTTATTGGTGCTGCCTTTTACGGCAACGCTTTTTCCGGTTGCACGAATGCAAAGTACCCGGGGCGAACGCCCGTCGGCAAGGCTCTTGGCAGCTTCAATCTGGCTGCGGAGTGCTTCCCCGCAGCGCTGGTAGTTCTCGCGGCAGCCGGTGAGTTCGGTGCAGGCACCCAGCATAGAAAGGTAGTCATCAAAATTCTGTACATCAAAATACAGCACGGGAATACCGGCGGCAGTCAATGTGGATTCCAGCTCCAGGTCGGCCTGGGTGTTGGTGCTTCCAATGACCAGGTCGGGTTCTGAGGCAAGCAGTATTTCAAGATTCGGTTCTTTCACGGCGCCAAGGTTGGCTACGCTGCTGCCCAGCCCAAGATCAAACGAGGTCCAGGCATCATCCGCAGCGGCAACCAGAGTGTCTCTTCCGCCGGCCAGGCACCAAACATCGGCAAAACTGCCGATCAGAACGGCCACACGCTGCGGAGCGGGAAGCGAAACATCTCGGTCCAAAGCATCCCGAATGGTTATCAGGTCGCCGGAATCGGCATCCGGTGCAGCGGCATGGGAAGGGGAAACCATCCCGCACCCCGCAGAAGAGATACAAAACAGGAAAGAGAAGAGCAATAAGAGCAATTTCTTCATCACAAATTCCTTAATAAGAAAACTGAATTAAATTATAATATCCCCCCGTCTATTACGCAATAAAAAAGGGGACAGCCAAGGGACTGCCTCCTTTTTTGCTATGTGCGGGTGAACTTAAGGCACCCTGTGAGGGACTTATTTGTGCTGTACAGCTGCACCGGCTTCCAGCATGCGTTCAATTGCTTCTTCGGAATAACCGATGGAGCGAAGGATTTCAGCAGTGTCGGCACCCAGATGGGGGGCAAGTTTGTGTTCAGGAGCACCGAAACTGCCAAACTGAACAGGAGAAGTGGGAACGGTGAGTTCAGAACCGTTTTCCAGCGTGATCTTTTCCAGATAATTGTTCTGCCATGCCTGCGGGTCATTCAATGCTTCTGACGGTGTGCAGATCTTAGCGTGGACCACGTTCATTTCGGTAAATACCTTGTCAAAGGTTTCGTACGGAATCTCGGCAAATTCACGCTCCAGCACCTGAACCACTTCTTTCATGCATTTGCGCGATTCCGCAACAAGCACAAATTTGGGGTCTTCCGCATGGTGCTCCAAGCCCAGCATACGAAAGATCTGCGGCATTTTTGCATCATACTGCTGCTCAATAAAGAAAAATGCAACATTGTTCTTGGCTTTAAACACAGTGGCAGAGGGCTGAGTGCACTGGTAGCGGCTGATGGGGACCTCGTGGCCGGGGTACTGTGCTTCCACAAGCCCATGGAAGTTATACCATAAAGCTGTTCCGTACAGCGAAGAAGTGAGGAACTCCCCTTCACCGGTTTTTTCCCGTTTAAAGAGCGCAGCCATGATACCGGCAAGAATTGCAGAGGCAACGGTGCTGTCACCAAAACCGGGATGAGGACGAATGGGAATGATCTCGGCAGGGGACCACTCCGCCAGCATTCCGCCGCGACCCCAGAAAGAGGCTGTGTCAAAACCGGGGCCGTCCCGATCGGGGCCAGTGAGACCAAAAGCAGTGCAGGTTGCGTAGATCAGTCGCGGGCAGCGCTCACGAATCTGTTCATAGCCAAGGCCAAGACGTTCCAGCGCCGTGGAGCGAGTGTTAGTAATAAAAACATCAGCATTTTCCAGCAGCTTCAGCAGAGCCTGTTTCCCGTCGGGGGTTTTAAGGTCCAAAGCTATGCTGCGCTTATTCATGTTATGCGTTTGAAGGATGGGGTTATTATCTTCTTTGTTCGGGAGCTTCCAGGTAATACCAACGGTACGGTATGCCTCGCCTTTGGGCGGCTCCACTTTAATCACATCAGCGCCCCATTCTGCACACATTCTTCCAACCGTAGGAGCGGCAACGTGAGTGCCAAGCTCAACCACTTTAATTCCTTCCAGAGGATACATGATGATTCTCCTTTTCTGTACTGAATTGATAAATTTGATTTTATTATAACGCGTTCAGGCAAGAATAGAAATAGGTTTTTTAAAAGATCGGGGAATCAATACAAAATATACATAACAAAAAAACACATACATTACGTAAACCGACAGTAAACGATAATATTAAAAAACAATGTTATGTAAACACCCTGAAATGCTAATAAAAGCCGGCAGCACAAATCGTGCTGCCGGCATATTTTTAAAAGATACTCAGATCTCGTATTCATAACCAGGCTCAAATACCGGGTACATAAAGAACTTAAAGCGGTTGATGGCATGCTTACGGTCGATCAGGGCTTTCTTTTCCATGTCGTCGATCTCGCCGGTGCGGATGTAGCGGTCCAGCATGGCGTAAGTAAAGCCAAGATTGTCCTCATCGGTCAGTCCGCTGAGACCATCCGAAGGGGCCTTCTCCACCAGTGCATCGGGCAGACCGAGCACGCGGCCGATGGCCTTAACTTCCTGCACGGTCAGGCGGCCAAGAGGGCTGAAATCACCGGCTGCATCGCCGTAGCGGGTGGAATAGCCAACCCAGTCTTCGGAGAAGTTGCAGGTGTTTACTACACGGCCGTTCATGCTCTGGCTTACGGCATACAGAGTTGCCATGCGAAGGCGCGGGGCAAGATTGATGCGGGTCTGGCTGGTGAAGTTAATATCCAGGCCTTCTGCCTTGCCGGCGAGGATTCCGTTCAGAACGCCTTCAAAGCCTTCGTGAATGTTTACTTCAATGTGGGGAATGCCAAGGTGCTTTACCAGCAGGCGGGACATATCGATATCCGGCTGCTCTCCATTGGGCATCAGCACACCGATCACACGCTCGCGGCCAAGTGCTTCCACGCAAAGGGCAGCGGCTACGGAACTGTCTTTGCCGCCGGAAATACCAAGTACGGCATTGCAACCGGGACCATTTTCTTCAAAGAATTTGCGGATCCATGCGACCACACGGTCCTTCATTTCAACTGCGTCAAATGTATATTCTTTCATAACAGCCTCCTG
>JAKSSN010000088.1 GCA_024403095.1 Oscillospiraceae bacterium | reverse complement strand
TCAATGAAGTTAATGTGCTGCAGCTGAGTGAGGCGGGCAAGCTGATCCAGGCCAGCAAGAAGGGCCTCTTCCGGCAGGCCGGCAAGATCCAGCTCGGTCTCGGCCGGGTCGATCACTTTGCCGTTCACCACGATCGGCTCGGGAGTCGGTTCCGGGGTGGGCTCAGGTGTGGGTTCCGGCGTGGGCTGGACGGCGGTAATCTCCTCCTCCGATGCACCATTCCGGCTGACGGTAAGGGGGGAACCGGAGCGATGCCGGGACAGGCTGAGGAAGATCCCTCCGCCGATCACGACCAGAACCAGGAAAAGAACTACGGTGAGAAAAATATAAAGACGGGCCTTTTTTCTGCGTTTGGATGTTCTTGAACTCATGGTTTGGGACACTCACTTTGTTTTTTTGAATTAGAACTTGCGGCTGGAGGAGCTGTGGCTCACACCGCTGTGGCCGCTGCTGTGGCTGGAATAACTGCTGCTGCCGCCGGAGGAGCCGCTGCTCTTGGGCTGGGGCGGGTCATAGATGCGGTTGACGGTGTGGTTCACCAGAATGTCGCGGCCGGGGCCGGCACGGAAGCTGCCGGGCACCAGGTGACCCTGTGCAGAGTAGGCGGTGGTGACAGTACGCATTTTGCCGCCGGCAGCGCCGGTGGTCACGGAGCCGCCCAGCAGGCCTACGATGGCAGAAATGATGGCTGCGGTGGTAACACGGCGGCTGAGGGGAACGGGGTTCACCTCACCGGTGGTGTAAAGGTTTTCCACATGGTCCACCCAGTCAAGAACGCCGGCACCGTAGGCGCCCTGAACAAAATGGTCATACAGGATGTCGTCCAGCTCGTTGGCGTGCTTTTCGTTAAACAGCTTCTGCACGGAGCCGCCGGCGGAGGTGGTAAAGTCGCGGTCGGCCGGGTCCATGATCACCACCAGCACAAGGCCGGAGTAATCGTCGCCCAGGCCAAAGCCAAGGAAATCATACACATCGTTAGCAAAGATCGCGTGGGGCCAGCCATAGGCGGTCACGTCGGTGTAAACGGCAATATCCTTGCCGGTGTCGGCGCTGATGGTGCGGATGCGCTGCTCAATCAGCTCCTCTTCCTGGGGGTTCAAGATGCCCGCACGGTCGATGACGCGGGGGGCGGAGGGGCTGCAGTGGAACTGCTGCCAGTTATTCAGATCTTCGGGGAACCAGTCGGGCGTAAGGCCCAGAATATCATCATCGGCAAAGGCGGCGGAGGCAAGGCAGAAGGAAAACACAAGAAGCAGCAGAAGTGCGAAAAGCTTTTTCATTCCGGATTTCATTCGTTTGCCCTCCTTTAAAACAGCTGGGCAATCAGCTGAACGACCAGGGCGGCCGCGGCTGCAATGCCAAAGTTCTTCCACCAGTAGGCCTGCTTCAGGCTCTTGTCCGTGGGCAGCTTGCCCACCATTTTGCCGGTGGCGCCATTGATGGCGTAGGTATATTCCGTGCCTTTCCAGGTTACGGAGTAGTAATAAACGGGCAGAAGATAGTAATGGATGTTTTCGGCGCGCAGGCGCAGGCCGTTATGGTGCACAGTCACGCCGGAGTAGCCGCCGGTGAGCTGAGACTCCATGATGCCCAGGGCACTGTTGAGCATACGTCTCTGGGCACGGATGCGGGCCTCGTCGGCCGTTACATCAAAACGGTCGGCGGTGAAGCCGGAGAGATACTTCATGTCGAAGGGCATGATGTCCTGCATGGGGAAGGGCTCCAGAGAGTCCATGTAATCATCGCGCATCTTTTCGCTGGCGTCGGCGGGAATGTTGGAGAACACCATGTCGCCGCTGCGCTCCAGCACATAGTAGGCAGTCTCTTCCACGCGGTAATCGCCCTGGCGGTGCACGTGGGTGATGTGGCCGTTAAAGCTTACTTCGCCGCCGATCTCGCCATCATACACCCAGAAGGGTACATAGATGCCGGTGATCTCGCCCTTTTCGGCTGCCTCGAAAAAGCGGGGCGGAAGGAAGGGCTTGCCCTTGGTGAAGTTGTGGATCACGCCGGCCAGCTGGTCGTGGCTGATCTTGAAGGGCAGGATGCCGTCGGGCTTCAGGCCGCCGCTGACCTTATCTGTGAGCACAATGTTGTTGCGGCAGTAGGGGCAGGTGAGGGCAGCAGTTTCGCGGGGCGCGATGATCTCGGCACCGCAGGAGCGGCAGTTATAGATGGGATATTCGCCGGGCTTGCCTTCAAACGCGGCGGAAGAAAATGCGGGTGCCTCCTGGGGAACCTCAGAGTCTGAGTGCTGGATATACTGGGTGTAGCCGCAGTATTCGCACAGCAGATTGCCGCTGGCAGGGTCAAACTGCAGGGGCGCGCCGCACTGGGGGCATTTCTGTTCGGTATAGTTCGGTTCGGCCATAAAAGAAGATCTCTCCTTTCAGTGCATTGAAAACTTGTATGATTATTCGCGCTTCATCGAGCCGCGCAGGGCCCACATAAGCTTTGGACTGATGTACGCCAGCAGCACCACTGCCTTGTGGCCAAGTCCGTCCGCATGTTTCAGCAGGCGGAAGAGCCCCAAACGGCGGAACTGAGCTAAAAGCTGGGCATACCGTGCGCGGCAGGCGGGGTCGTTCTGCATGCCGGCATCAAAAATGCGCTTTAGATGGTTGATCCCGCTGATCGCAGCCATGTACACGCTGCTGTGGGAGCAGCCGTTCTGCATCAGGTCCCCGGCGCGGCGCAGAAGCGCTTCTGCGCCATCCAGGCGCTGCACCTTGAAGGTGGAGTGGGTGATGCTGCCGTCGCGCCGCTCATAAAAATACAGCGGCTCGGAAAGGCAGACGATGCGATTGCAGGGAAGAATGATCTCGTGCAGGATGAATTCATCTTCGCAGATCTTGCCCGTTTGAAAACGCGCCGCATCAAAGAGCTGGCGGCGGTAGAGCTTGTTCCACAGAACCACCCAGTGCCATTCCTGGGATTCGAAAACCGCCTGCCGGATCTGTTCGCGGCCGATGAGCACCTCGTCCTTAAAAGGAAGGGATTCGTTGAAACGGCGGAAGCCCTCGCTCATATCGCCAACGCAGAGGAAATTGCAAACACTCAGGTCAGCATCGTTTTCCCGCAGGGCGGAAAGCAGTTTTTCCATCATATGAGGGGTGATGTAATCATCAGGGTCCACAAACGAGATGAATTCGCCGGTGGCGGCCTCCAGACCGGCATTGCGGGCATCGGCAACGCCGCTGTTGGGCTTGTGGATCACAACAATGCGGGCATCGGTTTGGGCCAGGGCGTCGCACAGCTGGGAGCCGCCGTCGGTGGAACCGTCGTCCACCAGCAGGATCTCAAGATCCGAATAGGTCTGGCAGAGGAGGCTTTCCACGCAGCGGGCAAGGTAGGGCTGCACGTTATAGATGGGAAGAATGATGGAAATTCGGTTTTTAACCATTATTACACCTCTTGGCGGAAGCTGCCGCGGTTCAGGCCTGGGACTGCATCCGCGCTTCATATTCCTGCAGGGTCATCAGCTGCAGGTCACGGGCAGAATGGATCATAAGTTCTTCGGCAACCGGCCAGGTGATGCCGATTGCGGGATCATTAAACAAAATGCCGGTATCGGTGGGCTTATCATAAGCGCCGTCGCACTGGTAGAGCATAACGGTGCCGTCCTCCAGGGCAGCAAAGCCATGGGCAAAGCCCCGGGGCACATACAGGGCGCGGTGGTTCTCGGCGCTGAGCTCCACAGCAGTCCATTTTTTATAGGTGGGGCTATCGAGGCGCAGGTCCACGATCACGTCCCACACGGTTCCGTGCACCACGCTCACCAGCTTTGCCTGGGGGTTATGAATCTGAAAATGCAGGCCGCGCACCACATTTTTGGCCGAAACGGAAGCAAAGGTCTCGTTCAGGCTGAAGTGGATGCCGGCAGCGGCATAAATATCTTTTTCAAAGCTTTTGGTGAAACCGCCGCGGTGATCGCCGGAAAAGAAACAGTCGACCACATAGGCGCCGGAAAGCTCCAGCGGCGTGAAATTATAGCCTGCCATTTAATCGTTCTCCTTCAGCCAGTGAATGGTGTTTTGGATGCCTTGGGCAAAGGACACCTGAGGGACAAAGCCGGTATCGTTTTTTACGGCATGAATATCGAATTCCTGATAGGTGAGGGACACGCCGTTAAAGGGCAGCTCTCCCAGACCAATGGCAATGGAGGGATCCACCTGGTCGCGCATTTCGCGCAGGAATTCCTTCAGCGGCCGCGGCTGCTGGCTGCCGATATAATAGGTGCGGTTCGGAAGACCCTTCTGCGCAATCTCCACAAAGGTCTGGGCGGCATCGGTGATGTAGATAAAGTCATACATCTGTTCGCCGGCGGAAAAGGCGCAGTGCTGCCCGGAAAGCAGCTTGCGCAGGCTGGTGTTGATGAGGCGGGGGCTGGTCTCGCCCGGGCCATAGATGTTGGAGATGACGGCGCGGATGAAGTCCACGCCCAGCGAGCCGGCCACTGCACGAGCCATGTAATCGGCGGCAATTTTGGCGATGCTGTACAGGGTGTTGATGCCGGGGGTGTCATCGGTCTTCATGGCGGCTTCAATCTCGTACTCCATGATGCTGGAGGCAAAGACAAAGCGCTTGCAGCCAAGATCCGCGCAGGCTTTTACTGCATCGCAGGCGGAGTGGGCATTGCTGAGCTGCACCTGGTAATCGCCCCGCAGGGGGCCGGCGCTGCCGACCCAGGCAAGGTGGAAAAAGGCATCCACATCCCGGTCGCTGATGCGCTGGGGCAGCTGGCTGATCTCGGAAAGGTCGCAGCAGACAAGGCTGAGGCCGGGAAGATCGCGGATCTTATCTATATTGGCACCGGCATTGCGCACCACGGCGATCACGCTCACGCCTGCCAGAGATAACTGGCGGCACAGAGCGGAGCCTACAAAGCCGTTGGCGCCGGTAACGATTGCTTTTTTCATGGGTGCTCCTTATGCCTGCACGGCTTCGCGGATCACCTGGGCCATGTAGTCGATCATGGCATCGGTCATGCCGGGGTACACGCCCACCCAGAAGGTGTTGTTTACTACAAACTCGCTGTTTTCCAGGCTGCCCACGACGCGATAGGCATCGGTGCCGCGGATCTCGTTAAAGCAGGGCTGCTTGATGATGTTGCCGGAGAACAGCAGGCGGGTCTGCACATTTTTGCTTTCAATATAGCGGGTGACCGCGTTGCGGTCCAGCCCGGTCTCGGGCCGCACGGAGATGAGGAAACCGAACCAGGAGGGATCGGAATTCGGGGCCGCTTCCGGCAGAATGATGCGGTCCTGAATATCTTCCAGGGCGGCATGCAGCCGGGACCAGTTGTGTTTTCTGCGTTCAATGAAGGAGGGGAACTTCTTCAGCTGTTCCACGCCCACAGCGGCCTGCAGGTCGGTGACTTTAAGGTTATAGCCAAAGTGGCTGTAGGTATATTTGTGATCATAGCCCTTGGGCAGCAGGCCAAACTGACCATCCCAGCGGTGGCCGCAGAGGTTATCCTGGCCAGATACACAGATGCAGTCGCGGCCCCAGTCGCGGTAGGAAAGGATGAGGCGGTTGAGCAGCGCGTTATTGGTATAAACCGCTCCGCCCTCGCCCATGGTCATGTGGTGAGGGGGATAGAACGAGGAGGTGCCAATGTCGCCCCAGGTGCCGGTGAAACGGGTCTCGCCGTTAATGGTGTAGGCGGAGCCAAGGGCATCGCAGTTATCCTCCACCAGCCACAGATCGTGGCGGTCGCAGAAGGCCTTAACTGCCTTCAGGTCGAAGGGGTTGCCAAGGGTGTGAGCAATCATCACAGCCTTGGTCTTTTCGCTGAGGGCGGCCTCCAGCTGGGTGACATCAATGTTATACTGCGGCACCGTTACATCCACAAACACGGGCACTGCGCCATACTGCAGGATGGGGGTGATGGTGGTGGGGAAGCCGCAGGCAACGGTGATCACCTCGTCGCCGCGCTTGATCTGGCGCTCGCCCAGCTCGGGGGCCGTGAGCACGGAAAATGCAATCAGGTTGGCGCTGGAACCGGAGTTCACCAGATGGGCATGCTTTACGCCGATCCAGGCGGCAAAGTCCTTTTCAAACTGGGTTGAAAAGCGGCCGGTGGTCAGCCAGAAATCCAGCATGGCATCGGTAAGGCTCTGCATCTCCTTTTCGTCATATACGCGGGAGGCATAGCTGATGCGGTCGCCGGGCTTGAAGTTGGCTTTGCTTTCTGCCGGGGCCTTAAAATCTTTATAATATTCGGCAACAAGAGCTTTGATCTGCTCGCGTGCTTCGGCTTCGTTTTTCCAATCTGCCATGGTGTTATCCTCTGTAAAATTCCTGAATTTCTTTGTCCATTTCGGCGGGAATGCTGCCGCCGTTCAGCCAGACGCGGCTGAAGGCACACACCTTTTCCATACACTCCGCAATATGCCAGCGCGGCTGCCAGCCAAAGGTGGCTTTGAGCTTGCTGCAGTCCAGCTTTAAAAAGTTTGCCTCGTGGGGGGCATTGGGCTCGGCCTGGTTTTCCCATTTGGCCTCGCTGCCCCAGTGGCGGCAGAACAGGTCCACCAGGTCGCCGGTGGTAACACAGTCGCAGTCGTCGGGGCCAACGTTATAGTAACCCTGCAGGCTGGGGTCCTCGTACTGGCGGGCAGCGATCATCAGATAGGCCGCCAGAGGCTCCAGCACATGCTGGTAGGGCCGGGTGGAAAAAGGATTGCGCACGCCGATCACGCGGTCATTCTTCATGGCACGCACGCAGTCGGGGATGATGCGGTCGGGGGCAAAGTCGCCGCCGCCGATCACGTTGCCGGCACGGGCCGTGGACACGGCGAGGTCCCGGCTTGCGAAAAAGCTGTTCTTGTAGCTGTGGGTGACCAGCTCCGAACAGGATTTGGAGTTGGAGTAGGGGTCAAAGCCGTCCAGCGGCTCATCCTCGCGGTAGCCCCAGCACCATTCGTTGTTGTGGTACACCTTGTCGGTGGTCACGTTCAGCACCGACCTTACTGAAGGAGTCTGGCGAACGCATTCCATCAGGTTCACGGTGCCCATTACGTTGGTGGCATAGGTGTAGACGGGGTCCTTATA
>JAKSSN010000087.1 GCA_024403095.1 Oscillospiraceae bacterium | reverse complement strand
CACGGTCCTTCATTTCAACTGCGTCAAATGTATATTCTTTCATAACAGCCTCCTGAGTCATTTTTCATTACACGCATTTTATCATTCCAAATGGGGGAAATCAACTGCTGGCTATAGCAAAAAAGTATGATGATAGGGTGACGGAATGAATGAAAAAGCAGACAGTCAAATAAACTGTCTGCTTTGAAAAAATCTGGAATTTTCTATATGGCAAGGGCAGCCTTTTGCACCGTTGTTCAAGCTGCTTTCAGCCAATCGCGTCGATTAACCCGGAGAGCCCCTGTTCGGTGTAAACCTGCTTGTAATAGCTTACTTCGTCCCGAATCAGGTCGTCGATGATGCGCATGCTCAGCAGCTCAACCGGAGCACGGTCATCGGTCATCTGGTAGCCGGAGGACTGGTATTTTATTAATCCGGCGTTGACCCTGTCCATCATCCGGTATACATTGGGATTCTTTTCCAGCTTCATGTTTGCAGCAAATGTATCGCTCAGATTGCCGGAGCAGCCGGCAAACAATTCGCGGTTGGTATTGCCGGCAACGTCAGCAATATAAACTTCGGGAAAAACAGAGGCAATGGTATCGGCCAGGTACTGGTTGATGTTGCCTTCTTCTTTGCCGCGCATGTTCATGTTGACCACCATCACGCCATCCTCTTTCAGATGTTCTTTTACCAGGGTGAAGAACTCTACAGAAGCCATCTGAAAGGGAATCGTAATATCCTGATATGCGTCCACCATGATCACATCGTAGGTTTTGTCGATAGCGTTCAGGTATGCGCGGCCGTCGTAGGTGCAAACAGGAATATCTTCGGAAAGAAAAAAGTATTCGCGGGCCAGGCGGGTGATATCTTCGTCAATCTCAACGCCTTCAATATTAAGAGCCGTCTCACCGCCAAAATAACGCTGGCACTGGGTGGCAAAGGTACCTGTACCCATGCCGAGGATCAGAATATCCTGGGAGGGCTTCTCATGGATCCCGGCCATCATCGGGGCAGCCATGGCATAGTCATAATACATGCCGGTGAGGGTTTCGGATTTTTCATAAACCGACTGCACGCCAAATAGCACATTGGTGGAGAGGTATACCGCGGAATCATCTTCTTTTACCTGCAGGTAATTATAAACAGATTCACCCTCGTAGGTCAGGTCATCTTCCCAAAAGGCAAAGCTGTCAGAACTGCCGAAAAAACAGGCAAACACAAAAATCACGCAGCCAACCACCGCTTTTACGGATTTCACCTTGCCGCTGAGAAAATAAAGAACTGAGAGGAGCAGCAGGATTCCGGCAAAAATAAGAAAGGTAATGGAAGTGCCAACTGCAGGGATCGTTACGAATGTTGGCACAAATGTGCCGATAATGCTGCCGATGGTGTTGGAAGCATTCAGCATACCAACGGTTTTGCCGCTGTCGCCCAGGTCATCCACCGTGTATTTCACAAGGGACGGGGTTACGGTTCCCAACAGAAACAGGGGGAACACAAAAATCACCATGCAGGTAACAAAGGCGGCCCAGATGAGAAAGCTGTTGTTTACCGAAAAGATCATCACGGCAGAAATGCCGATTACAACATATTTTCCCAACACAGGAATCAGAGCGATCCAGATTGCCGCAATGATGATGCGGCCATATAAACGGTCCGGGTTCGGATTTTTGTCGGCACTTCTGCCACCATAGATGTTGCCCAAGGCCATGGCAATCATGATGGTACCGATAATGATGGTCCAAACGATCTGGGAGGAGCTGAAGTAAGGAGCCATCAGGCGGCTGGCACCAAGTTCAACGGCCATCAGTGACATGCCGGCAAAAAATTCTGTAAGATACAGATAGATCTTGTTTTCAAGGATCTTACGCTTAACCAAAGAGATCACTTCCATTAACAGAGTTGCAAACATATTGCTTATAGCATTTTATACGCGCGGGGGAAGGCTTGTCAATGAACATTCCGCAGGAGAGCAGGAATAAAAAGACGGATACGCTGACCGTATCCGTCTTTTTAGTTTTATAGCGAACGCTCAGAGTGATTATGTGAGAGGATCCAGCTGGAGAGAAACGCCATCTGTTCTTCGGTATGGAACCAGTGCTCGCCGGTTTCCATCACCGTAAGGTCAGCGCCGATCTGGTCGGCAAAAGCAGAAACTGTTTCCAGGGCCTGCATATGATCCTTTTTGCCGTACAGAATCGAG
This sequence comes from Oscillospiraceae bacterium, assembly GCA_024403095.1. GTDB lineage: Bacteria > Bacillota > Clostridia > Oscillospirales > Oscillospiraceae > Limivicinus. Next base: position 4,880 of record JAKSSN010000087.1, on the reverse strand, counting down.
GAAGGAACCTGCCAGCAAAACGGATGTGCCCGTACCCACGAGAGATACTCCCAGGAAAGAGTCTCACCAAATTCCGTGTCTATGGTGCCTTTCTCTTTCAGCTCTGCCTCAGATACTCCAGCCCACTGCATCATGTCGCAGATCAGCTTTTCCATGTTAACAATAGGGGAGATCAGATATGCTCTGCTGATTTTGTAATCTGCGAGCGCTATAAAGGAGAAGTAAGCGCCGATACTGTTGGCAATAATTGAAACAGAACTGTGTGTGGCACAAACGGAATCGAAGAAGACGCGGAACTCACTGTATGCTTCCCAGGGAGTTTCGGAGTGGTAGTCAAAGCCAATCACATCGCAGTCAGGAAACAATGGCTTATAAAAATCAGCCTCAGAGGCACGGCCGCCTCTCCCATGAATATAGACGAATCCCGGTTTCATTATAATCCTCCAACCAAATAAGCTCGAATGAGCCTAATATACCGAACAAATGCTGCCTTTTTCAAGGGCAAAATGATTCCTGCAGGAACAGGAAAAGCAGAATCATAAATAAATATTGCGAAATGAGCAAAAATGCTATATCATTAACTGTCAATATTTTTCGGTAATTATTGTGCTTCCGCACAGAGGAGGATAAATATGTCAAAAGCGAGTGTTGTATTAGGCTGCTTTTATGGCGATGAAGGAAAAGGCCGTGTAACCGATTTTCTGGCAAAGGTTGCTGACGTTTCCGTTCGTGCTGCAGGCGGCAATAACGCAGGCCACTCTATTATTGTTAATGGGGTAAAGTTTGCTATGCGTCTTATTCCCTCCGGCATCCTTTCCAACCGCACGATTGCAGTGATCGGCAACGGTGTAGTACTGAATCCCGAGGTTCTGATCGGCGAGATCAACATGCTTAAGGAGCATGGCATCGATGTGGATAAATACCTTAAGATCAGCGACAAGGCCCATGTTATTTTCCCGTATCATCCCGGTATGGATGTGATGCTGGAAAACAGCCGCACCGTAAAGATCGGTACGACCAAAAATGGTATTGGCCCTGCTTACTGCGATAAATACGAACGCAGCGGTATTCGTGTGGAGCACCTCTATTGCGACCAGTTCGAGAGCATGGTACGCGGCCAGGTCGAGGCAAAGAACGCACAGCTTGCTGCTGCAGGCGAGCCGCTCTGCGATGCTGACGAGATCATTGCAAAATACACCGAGTATGCAAAGATCCTTAAACCTTATGTGTGCGACACCGTAACCCTGCTGCATAAGTACCTGAGAGAAGATAAGTTTATGGTATGTGAGGGCGCTCAGGCAGCTCTGCTGGATATCGATTTTGGCTCCTACCCGTTTGTTACCTCCTCTAACACCACAATCGGCGGCATCCTTTCCGGTACCGGCCTTTCCGCAAAGGATGTGGGCGATGTATACGGCGTTATCAAAGCTTATTCCAGCCGTGTAGGTGCTGGCCCCTTTGTTACTGAGCTGTTTGATGCTACCGGCGACCGGATCCGTGACCTTGGCCATGAATATGGCACCGTTACCAAGCGCCCCAGACGCTGCGGCTGGCTGGACCTGGTTGCAGTAAAGTATGCCATTGATATCAACGGTGTAAACTACATCAACCTGAACCATCTGGATACCATTGGTATGTTCGATACCATTAAGGTCTGTGTGGCATATGATGTAAATGGCACCATTACGGAAGACTTTTCCACCAATGAAAAGTTCCTTTCCGCAGCAAAGCCTGTTTATAAGGAATTTGAAGGCAACTTTGGCGATGTTTCCCTCTGCAAGACCTATGAGGAACTGCCCGAAGCAGCTAAGAAGTACATCTCCTTTATCGAGGAATACACCGGTACCTTTGTAAAGCTGATTGGTGTAGGCGCCGACCGCGAGAATATGATCGTTCGGGAAGCCTGAAACGGTTGATTAGATCAATATCAAGAGCACGGAAAACAGATGCTGTTTTCCGTGCTTTTTCTTTCCTGCTGCAAAGCGGAATGGTGAAATGTTGTAAACACCGGGTGTTTATGCTATATTCAAGCCATTGCAGCAGACCGATGTTTGCTGCGGATGAGGAAGAATGAATGGAGAATTGGCAAATGATTCCGAAAGAAATTCAGGAAATGCTTGCATTTATCGATGCAAATCCAACGGCCTACCACACCTGTGCTTCGGTAAGAAACATTCTTTTGAGCGAGGGATTTGAGGAACTGCTGGAGAGCGGGAAGTGGAATCTTCAACCGGGAAGGGACTATTTCGTAAGCCGGAATGGTTCAAGTATTCTGGCATTCCGCATGGGAACCCAGCTGCAAAACTGCAGCTTTAATGTGGCTGCAGCTCACACAGATTCCCCCTGCTTTCGCATTAAGGAAAATGCCGAGCTGTGCACAGGCGACAAATATACCCGTTTGAACACCGAGGGGTATGGCGGAATGCTCTGTTCCACATGGATGGACCGCCCTTTATCAATTGCGGGAAGAGTTCTGATCACAGATGGAAAGACCATTACCTCGCGCCTGCTTACGGTCAATCGTGATCTGCTGCTGATTCCCAGTGTGGCAATTCATATGAATCGCGAAGCGAATGACAAGGCAGCCTTTAACAAACAGGTGGATATGCTGCCGCTGTTTGGGGCAATAACGGAAGAAAACGCCCTAAAAAAACTGATTGCGCAGGAGCTTGACGTGGAAGCGGAACAGATCCTGGGCAGTGATCTGTTCCTGTATCCGCGCCAGAAGCCCAGTGTATGGGGCTGCAGCGAGGAGTTTATCTCTTCGCCCCGTCTGGATGATCAGCAGGGGATCTTCGGCATTCTGAAGGGATTTTTGAATGGCCGCAGCGCTGCTTCCGTGAATGTTGCAGCCTTTTTTGATAATGAAGAGGTAGGCTCCGGGACAAAGCAAGGAGCGGCATCCACTTTCCTTTATGATGTACTGCATCGTATTGCCTGCAGTATCAGCGCAAGCGAAGAAGAGTTCCACCGTGCAATTGCCTCCAGTTTCCTGTTCAGTGTGGATAATGCGCATGCCGTGCATCCAAACCACCCGGAGTATACGGATGCCAACAACTGCTGCTTTATGAACGAAGGCGTTGTAATAAAATCTCATGCCGGACAGAAGTATACCAGCGACGGAATGAGTATGGCGGTTGCCCGCGAGCTTGCACGCCGGGCCGGAGTACCTCTGCAGTATTTTGCCAATCGCTCCGATAAAATAGGCGGGAGCACTTTGGGGAATCTTGCTATGATGCAGGTTTCCATGAACAGTGTGGATATTGGCCTGCCCCAGCTGGCCATGCACTCCAGCTATGAAACGGCCGGGGTAAGAGATACCCTGTACCTGATCCGGCTTATGGAAGAATTTTTCTGCAGCCACATGGAAGAGACCGAAGCAGGTGCTGTTTCCATTCAGCGTGAACGGTGAATGGTTTCTCACCGTCCCCGGAAAATGCACTAAGACCTCTTTGCGCTGTGTGCTGTGGGGGCTGTTTGGAATAATGAGTGTTGACGGAAAAGAGATAAAAAGTTAATATACATATAGCAAATAGGAATGCTGGCTGGCTGCCAGTGCGCAGGCATGCCGCATTGAATAACTGCAAATTTTCAACCAATTTATCAGGAGGAAAAAAGAATGAAAAAGGTATTAGGCATTAACTTTGGCCGCCCGAACGGAAACTGCAAAACTTTTCTGAGTGCAGCAATGAATGCAGCACAGGCTGAGGGCGCTGAAATTGAAGTTATTGACGCAATGAAGCTGAAGATCAAGCCCTGCATCGGCTGCGGCGCCTGCTCCAGAATGCTGGAGAGCGGCAAGGGCCAGATCAAGTGCATCCAGAAGGACGATGATTACGAAGCTCTTGCAGATAAGGTCCTTGCAGCTGACGCCATTATTGTTGCAGCACCTGTTTATGTTCTTGAGCCTACCGGCCAGATGAAGAACTTTATCCACAGATTTGGCCCCGCACATGACAAGGCTTACATGCTGTTTGAAAACGAGCTGCGCAAGGATAACGGCGGCGAGGAGCTGAATCCCGACTGCCTGAAGCGCCATCTGGTTTCCTACATTTCTGTTGGCGGCGCAACCACTCCTCACTGGGTTGCCTACGGTCTCACCGGCATGAACCTGTTCGGCATGAGCCTTAACATGAAGGTTGTTGACCAGCTGAATGCATACGGCGCTTATGTTCCCAACAGACGTGAAACCCTGATTGCAGAATCTGAGCGTATGGGCCGCAGAATGGTAGAAGCAATGGACAAGAAGACCTCCGAGATCACCTGGGAATCCGAGCCCGGTATCTGCCCGGTCTGCCACTGCGACCAGCTGATCGTTGGCAAGACCACTAAGGTCTGCTGCCCGGTATGCGGTATTTACGGAACCCTGAAAATCGATGGCGAGGAAGTATCTGTTTCCTTCAGCGAAGAGGAAATGAATCGCAGCCGCCTGAAGTTCGCCGGTGTTCTGGAGCACCAGGTTGAGCAGGGAAGAAAGGACCGTTACCCCCGCTTTGATGAGTACGTTGAAAAGTTCCGTGCTATGGAAGAGTAATACTCTGATTAAAGAATAATAAATACATTAGCGGCACAGGCATTAGCCTGTGCCGCTATTATTATGTGCATCAAACACACGAAGGATCCAGATAAAACGATGATCAGTCGGTTCCGGAGGTGCCGCGATTTTGAACTTCCTGCAGCTTTTTCAGCTCAATTCTATGCTTCAGATCACTCATGGTTTTCAGGTGCTCATGCAGAGGCAGCTCGGAATGGAAGGGGCGAAAGAACCGGTATTTCTGTTTCGTCTGCTCGTGATGGCTGCGGATGTGATCTTTCACGGCTTCGTAGCGGATAATAACCTCGTTTTCTTCAGCAAAGGCCTTGAGTTTGGCAACCAGCTG
>JAKSSN010000086.1 GCA_024403095.1 Oscillospiraceae bacterium | reverse complement strand
CATTATAGAATACGATAATCTGATTCAGGCATGGAAAGAAGAAAAAAATAGTAATCAGCAGCGAATTGATGATAATCCAACTTTATTGGAAAAAGCTACAATGGATATCAATAAAATAGAATTAGATATCTCTAGCAAAGAAGCAGAAATTGCCAATAAAAGTCAAGAGATGAATATTGATTCCATATATGCTGAGCTAAGAAGCACAAGAGAACATGTTAATGAGCTCAAACCAAAATTTGTAGCAATAAAAAACTCCCTCTCCTCAATGCTTTTGGAACAGGAAAAGTTTTTAAAGGAAATTGGATCCCCTGAAGTGGATGCGGCAAAAGCGGCACTGGAGGCAGCAAAGCAGGCCCAGTACGAAATGGAAAAGAACTACGAGTCTACCAAAGCCGCCAATGCAAAATCCGATGCGGCAATCTCGCTGCAGCTGCGCGGCATTTCTGACCAGATCGAGGAAGCAAAAAAGAAAGTTGCCCGCCTCTCCGGCGAGGCAGACAGCCAGATTGTGGCTGAAGTGCCCGGCATCGTAAACAGCATCTTCTTTACAGCCGGCAACACCCCGCCTGCCGGCGAAAAGGTGGCTTCGCTGAATGTAAGTGATGCCGGTTATACGCTTACCTTTAATGTAACCGCCGAACAGGCAAAACGCCTGCATGTGGGCGATGAGGCAAGCGTGACCAATTTCTACTGGGGAAGCTCGGTTACTGCAAAGCTGACCTCTATAAAGAATGACCCGAAGGATCCGCAGAACACCCGTATTCTCAGCTTTGACCTGGAGGGCGATGTAACGCCCGGCGCAGAACTGACCCTTGCCGTTGGTTCCCGCAGCATGAGCTATGATCACGTAGTGCCTAAAAATGCAGTGCGCAAAGATAATAACGGCACGTTTGTGCTGGTAGTCAAATCCGAAAATACCGCACTCGGCAACAAATATACGGCCAGCCGCATGGATGTAACGGTTCTGGCGGAGGATGATACCCTGGCCGCAATCACCGGCGACTTTGAATGGAGCGCCTATGTGATCACGCAGAGCAGCGACGGAACTCAGATCAAAAACGGCGACCGTGTGAGACTTGCGGATTCCTGACCAATATGAAAATAACAAAAAAACGAATTCTTCTTGCGCTGGCAGGCGTGTATCTTATTGCCCTGCTGGCAGCAGCCCTTTGCTTTGGCCGGGTAAACCACCTGGTAAAGCAGCAGCATGAACAGTTTATTGCCGAACAGTGGCAGGGCGAGAGCGACACCGCATTTTGCCAGTACAGCTGTTTTTTCCCTGTTACTGAGGGGTTTGACCGCAACGGAGTTGGGCAGACGCGTAATACGCTGGCGGGATTGCTGCTGGAGAATGCCTATCCCAGGGAAAAACTGGAAAGCCTGTTCACAGATGCTTGGAGCGGGACCATCAGCCTGAGCATATCCAACGAGCGCGTGCAGAAGGTGAAAGTAAACGCAGCCACGGTCGGCGGCAACTTTTTCCAGTTCCATCCGGTTCACCTTGTGAGCGGCAGCACCCTGAGCGATGAAGATTTTTCAGCCAACCGCATTCTTGTGGATGCGGACCTGGCATGGCAGCTCTATGGCAGCACCCAGATCGAGGGACAGCTGGTTTTTGTAAACGATCGTCCCTTCAGTATTGCGGGTGTGTATGAAGCCAATACCGATGAGGCAAGCAAGGCTGCACGGCCTGAGAAACAACAGGCTTATGTGCTGTATTCCGCTTTTCTGGCAGAAAGCGGCGACAAAAAAGAGAATCCTGTGCTTACCTGCTATGAACTGGTGATGCCGGAACCGGTTACCGGCTTTGCACGGCAGTTTATTCAAAAGGCCTTTCCCAGCTCAGCTGTGGAAAAAGTGCAGAATACGGGTCGGTTTTCTTATTCCAAGCTTTATTCTGCTGCCCGCAATCGCGGCGAAAGCGCCATGCGAACGGGAACGGCCGAGCTGCCCCCCTGGGAAAACGCTGCGCGTTATACCGCTGCAAAATGCGGGGCGCTCCTTCATGCTGCAGTACTGCTGCTGATCCTGCCGGCTGCAACCTTTGCAGGGGCGGTTATTCTGCTGGCTGTAAAAGCCTATATCCGTGCCCGAGACGAGCTGCTGCCTGCTGCTGCGGAACAGATCGTGGCCGGCGTGGACCGGTATTATGCCCATCGACGCGGAAAAAACAAAAAATAAGCTATTTCCAAAAGCTCCGGCAGCAGCCGGGGCTTTTGCCGTTCTGGAAATTCATATATTGTTCAAAGTTTCTTCAGTTTCTGTTCAATATTTAGAGTTATAATCAGGACAAATAAAACAGCAGAGCAATTTCTGCGCCAAAAGGAGACTATGACCATGAACGACGAAACCAGCACCGAGACCCGGGAAAACACCCGTTATATTTATGCGGCCGACGGAGTATACCACTCCATTCCTTCTGCGCAGCCGCAGCCCCAAGCGGAAGCAGCGAAACCCACAAAACAGAAAAACCTCACGGGAAAGATCATTGCGCTTGCCCTGTGCTGTTCCCTTCTGGGCGGCGCTGCCGGCGCCGGGGGAGTTATGCTGATTTCCTCCCTTTCAAAACAGCAGCCGGAGATCGTTGAGCCTGCGCAGCTGCCGGAAAATGCGGCAGAAAAAGAAGAGGAAACGGCTTCTCTTGTGTATGAAGGGCAGCGGGAAGCGGCTATAATCGAGAATGTAAAGGTAAGCACCGGTAAGCTCCTAACACCTGCCCAGGTATATGCCGCAAGCGTGAATTCCACCGTTGGAATTACAACACAGATGGTATCCACAAACTACTGGGGATACACCACCAATTCCGCAGCATCCGGGTCCGGATTCATCTTTACGGACGATGGCTATATCATCACCAACTACCACGTGATCGAGGATTCCAGCACCGTTACGGTGACTACCTATGACGGAACGGCATACAATGCGGCAGTCATCGGCTTCAGCGAGGAAAACGACGTGGCCGTGCTGAAAGTGGATGCCAAGGGGCTTACGCCAGTCGTGCTTGGCAACAGCGACCTGATGAACGTGGGCGACGATGTGGTTGCCATCGGCAACCCCCTGGGAGAGCTTACCTTTACGCTGACGGCCGGAGCAGTAAGTGCCCTGAATCGCGAGATCACTCTTTCCAGCGGCGTGACCATGAACCTGATCCAAACGGACTGCGCCATTAACAGCGGCAACTCCGGCGGAGCACTTTTTAACCTGTATGGTGAGGTCATTGGAATTACCAATGCAAAGTACGCCAGCAGCTCCAGCGGAGCTTCTATCGATAACATCGGCTTTGCAATTCCCATGAACTCGGTTCGCGAGCTAATCGAGGAAATCATCCGGACCGGCTATACGACCAAGGCGTATATTGGCGTTCAGGTAACTAATGTAAGCGACCAGGCACTCAGCTTTGGCGTGCCTGCCGGCGCCGTTATTGCTGCAGTAACAGAAAACAGCCCTGCAATGGAAGCCGGCCTGAAGGAAAATGATATTATCACGGCAGCAAACGGCACCGAGATCACATCCAGTTCTGATCTGGTGCAGTTTGTGGGCAGCTGTGCCATTGGTGATAAGATTGAACTTACGGTTTACCGGGAACGAGAGACCATTACGCTCCAGCTTGTCGTAGGCGAACAGATCCAGTCGGTGAGCACGGCAAGCTCCAGCAATGCAAATCAACAGCAGTCTGGCATGGGGTCCTTCTTCGGAAGCCCCTTTGGCGGCTTCGGTTATGGCGGACGAGGCTGAATCGCGGATAATACAATCAATTGAATCGCTCCTGACTGCTGCCTGAATCGACATGCGTCAGGAGCGATTTTTTGGCTTGAATTCTAAATAAGCTTTCGTTATAATAGATTATGCAAACCTGTATTTTGGATACGACCGCGCAAAGAAGGGGACACAAATGAAATCATTATCACGTGGAATAACAGCCGTTTTGTTGCTGTGTTTTATTATTTGCCTCAGCTCTGCAGCCTATGCAGCCGAGGCCCCGGTAATCACCAAGGACCCAACGGGGGAGACCGCAGAGGAATTGGGTTATGTCTACTTTATCTCCCGTGCAGATAATGCAGCATCCATCGACTGGTACCTCTATTCACCCAACGGTGAGATCCGCTACACGCTGGACGAAGCAATGACTCTGTTTGGCGCCGGCAGCGGGGTTGGCTACTACTTCGATAATGGTGTGCGTGAAAACCTTGTGATCTACAATCTGCCTTATTATCTGAATGGCTACTCGGCAGCCTGCGAGTTTACTTCAGAAGATGGCAGCACGATCCTTTCTGCAAAAGCCCCCATCACCGTGATCAAGCGGGATGACGGCACGGAAAAGCCTGTGTTTGGCGGCCAGCCCGTTGGAGCAGAGCTGCCTTCCGGCCAGATCATTAATCTTTCTGCCACAGCTTCGCTCCAGGGCAATGGTCTGGTACGTTATCAGTGGTATAAGAACACGATGGATGTGCTGGATCATGCAGAAATTATTCCCGGTGCAAACTCCTCCTTCTATTCACCGGAAGAGATCACCGGAACCACTTACTACTATGTGGCCGCATGGAACGAAAATGAAGGCACCATCAGCGGACTGACCTTTTCTGATATTGTAGCTGTTACCTATGGTGCTGCGGAGCCCTCTCCGGAGCCCGAAGTGATCGAGCAGGAGCAGACGGAAGAACCGATTCAGGTTGAAGAAGAACCGGCAGCCGCGCCTGCAGCGGCAAAAGATGAAGGCGTAATGCCCACCAAGCAGAGCAACACAAAGATCATAGTAACCGGAATCGTGATCTGCTTTGCCATCCTTGCAGTTTGTGCCATTATCATTATTCTGAAGAACGGTGCACAACGCAAAATGGATGAAAATGAAGAGGACGATTTTGAGGTAGATCCGGAGTCTTATGACTTTCCCGACAAAGAAGAAAAATAATTAAAAACTTTCATAAAAGAGAAGGAGAACGAAAATGGGTCTGATTTCAACTGCAATTAATTCCGCAAAAGGCGTAATGGCCGACCAGTGGAAAGAATACTTCTACTGCAATGCAATGCCCAGCAATGTTCTGGCAGACAGAGCACTGAAAAAAGTATCTTCCCGCAGCGCTAACAAGGGAAACGATAACATTATCTCCAACGGCAGCGTGATCGCCGTTGCCGACGGACAGTGCATGATCATTGTGGAACAGGGCAAGCTGGTGGATGTGTGCGCAGAGCCGGGCGAATATGTATACGATATGTCCACGGAGCCCTCTATTTTCACCGGCAGCCTTGGCCAGGGCATTAAGGACATTTTTGCAACGGTTGCAAAGCGCTTTACCTTTGGCGGCGAAACCGCAAAAGAGCAGAGAGTATACTACATCAACACCAAGGAAATGGGTGGCAACAAGTATGGCACTCCTTCCGCGGTTCCTTTCCGCGTACTGGACGCAAACATCGGCCTTGATATCGATATTTCTGTTCGCTGCTTTGGTGAATACAGCTTCCGCATCACCAATCCTCTGCTGTTCTACACCAATGTTTGCGGCAACATCAATTCTGCCTACACGCGCGACAAGATCGAGGGCCAGATGAAGAGCGAGCTGCTTACTGCGCTGCAGCCTGCTTTTGCCCGCATCAGCGAGATGGGCATCCGTTATTCCGCAGTTCCTGCAAATGCTTCCAAGCTTGCAGATGCTTTGAACGAAGAACTGAGTGCCAAGTGGCGTGATCTGCGCGGCATTGAGATCGTTTCCCTGGGTGTTTCCAGCCTTAAGGCAAGCGAAGAAGACGAGCAGATGATCAAGGAGATGCAGAAGAATGCAATCTTCCGCGACCCCAACATGGCAGCAGCACATCTGGTTGGCGCACAGGCAGCAGCTATGCAGGCTGCAGCAGCCAATACTGCAGGAGCAGCAACTGCATTTATGGGCGTGAACATGGCAGCCCAGGCAGGCGGAGCCAACATTGCAGGCCTCTACCAGGCCGGTGCACAGGCAGCCCAGCAGGCCGCTTCTGCTCCTGCAGCCGATGCATGGACTTGCCCCACTTGCGGAAAGAAAGCAACCGGAAAGTTCTGCCCGGAGTGCGGCACCAAAAAGCCCGAGGTAAACGCATGGACCTGCCCCACCTGCGGCGCAAGCAACCAGGGCAAATTCTGCAGCGAATGCGGCACCAAAAAGCCCGCCGGAGTTCCCCAGTACAAGTGCGACAAGTGCGGCTGGGTTCCCGAAGATCCTGCTCATCCCCCCAAGTTCTGCCCGGAATGCGGCGATCCCTTTGATTCTGGCGACCTTACCTGAGGAAAACAGAAACCAGGTGTAAAAAATACACAGGAGGTAAATTGAAATGAAGAAATTTTTTGCAATTATTCTGGCGTTAGCCATGATCCTTGCATTGGCTGCCTGCGGCAGCAAAGCTGCGGATACTCCCGCCAGCTCAACTGCAAGCTCCAGCACTTCCACTGCAAAGCCTGCAGAGGCTGCAAAGGCTGACCCTGCACTGGCAGGAACCTATGCCTGCTCGCATATTTCCCGCTTTGGTGTTGACTATCTTGCTGCAGATGCCTATGAAAATGAAACCAGCATCGTTCTTGAAAAGAATGGCAAAGGCAGCTACACCCTGGACGGCAACAAGCAGGAAGGAACCTGGGTAGTTGCCAATGGCGCCATTACCATCAGTGTTGGCGATGAGACTCTGAACGGCAGCATTGAAAAGGGCGTTATCAAGCTGACTGACGTTGACGGCGCAGGCACCGATATGTACTTTGCAACCGAAGGCGCTGATGTTGCTGCAGTATTTGGCTCAAACGAGGCAATTCCCGAAGAACCCGATGAAGAATCCTACAACGAGGTCCAGAAGGGCTGGAACGGCTACTGGTACGGCTGGTGGTCCATTTCCAACGCAACCGGCCTGTGGGAAGAGGCAGCAACCAGCAAGGATATCTGTGCTCAGATCTATGTGGATGAAAACGGAAACGGAACCCTGATCCTTTGGGATGAAGACACCCTGAAGGAAGACACCATGGCAACCGTGAAGTTTACTGCCAACGAAGCAGACGCTGTTTCTGTAAGCGGCAACTTTATGCTCAGTGAAGTTGCTCCGGAAGCATGGGTGTTCTCCTATGACGGCAATGGGTATGAGAATCTGATTACGATCACCGGCCAGCACTACGAAGAGCTGGATGGTTCCTTTGACTATATGATCACGCTGCGTCCCTGGGGCCTGC
>JAKSSN010000085.1 GCA_024403095.1 Oscillospiraceae bacterium | reverse complement strand
GCCCTGGGCTGTGCCATTTTAGCCTTTGGCATGACTATTGTTATTAAATCTGAAGCCGGCACCGGCCCCAACGACCTGGTGGCAGTCGTGATCAGCGACAAGCTGAAAAAGAAGTTCAGCATCACCCGCATCATCGTGGACATCTGTTTTGCCGGGCTGGGTTTTGTACTGGGCGGCACCTTGGGCATCGGCACCGTGATCTGTGCCTTTGTGGTTGGCCCGGTAGCCGGGGTGTTCCTTCCCTTTAACGGCAAATGGATCCAGGCCCTTGTGAACAGGATACAATAAACAAAAAATCTCCCGTCCGTATCCGGACGGGAGATTTTTTTGCATCAGAGCAGTTTTTTGTAATAGCTCTCGGCAGTGTAAAGGGCTGCCGCGGGGTTATGGCCAAGCACACGGTCTTTGGTGACCACGGTGGTCACCAGTGCTTCGGAATAGCGCATAAACAGGCTGTCGTGGCCCACGCAAAGGCCAACCACCAGGTTCAGGTCAGTCTGCTGGGCGTTCAGCATCTTAGCCTGCAGGATCGGGTTGCACATGCAGCAGCCGATCTGCTCGCAGCTGTCGGGAATGCCTACGGTGTGTTTTTCCACGGAACCCATCTTGCAGCTGAAGCCAACCACCTCAAAACCGTTTGCGCGAAGGATGCGGGCCAGCATGCGGGACTCCCGGATCAGGCCGGCGCAGGTGGCGATGCCCAGCTTCTTTGCCCCGATCTTGCGGGCAAATTCCATCACTTCTTCCACGCGGGTATATTTGCAGTAATGCTCAAACTCCACTTCGGCGGCAGCTACCATAATGCGCTTGACCTGCGGGTCTTCATATTCTTTCATTGCCGCTTCAAACACTTCGCTGGAAGGATCCATCTCCTCGTGCAGGCCGGGAGTGGGGCAGAATGCGGGGAAGGGCTTGGGTTCCACGCCGTTTTTGCGGTTGCAGGCGATCACGCCGCAGTCGATACAGGACTGGTTCATTGCTTTTGTTCTCCTTTATTAATCATTCAGTTTCCGTCATAATCGGGTGCTTTGCATAATAATCCATGGTAAAGTTTAAAAACTGCTTTGCTTCCGAACGCATATAGGTTCCTTTTTTCCAATCGTACCCTGCCTGCACCGGTATGGTGGGGGTAAGCGGAATTGACACCACTTCCGGGAACTGCGGCACCATGCTGGAATAGAAGAAGCAGGCGCTGTCGCCCTTTTCCAGGAATTTCAGCACCGTTGGGATCTGGCTGCAGCGCATGAAGATGTTGGGTTTGATCCCCTCTGCCTCAAAACGGCCGCGGATCAGGCGGTTCTGAACCGAGTCGGAGTTAAACAGGATCAGTTTGGTCTTTCCCAGCTCTTCCGGCCGGATGGATTCCCGCCCTGCCAGGGGGTGTTTTGGTGAAACACAGGCAACCAGATGTTCCTGCAGCAGAATTTTGCTGTTGAACTTGCTGATCTCTTCATGCTCCATATTCACCAGCGCAAGGTCCAGTGTGTCGTTCTGAACCAGGTTGCAGGCACGGATGGAACCGTATTCTTCCAGCCGAACACTCAGCCCGGGGTGTGCTTCCTGAAACGCATCCAGCAGATGGGGGAAAAACACCGTGCTGAGCATAGGCGGAATGCCGATACGCACAGGAGGGCGTTCCCGCTGCTGGTTGTTGCTCTCTGCTACCATCTCGTTGCAGTAGGCAAGGATATAGGTGCATTTATTGTAGATCTCCCGCGCCTCGTCCGTAAGCACCAGCTGGTTGCCCTGCCGGTAGAACAGGACCGTGCCCAGCTCCACCTCCAGCTCGCGGATGGCAATGGAGACCGTTGGCTGAGTAACATACAGCTCCTGAGCCGCTTTGGTAATGCTTTGGGCGCGGGCAGCCGTGCAGAAGTATTTCATCTGGTTCAGCGTCATGTTTTTCGATCTCCTTTCGCATAAAACCGTGAAAAAGGCAGGCAGAGGTTCCGTCGCAAACCGCCTTTTAAGTGTATCCTATGCAGAATAATTCAGAAAATCAATGAAAAAGGCTTTTCAGGCGCAGTTTTGTTCATTCTGCATAAGAATCTTCCGTTCCCTTGTATATTATAAAATAAATTTATGCCATCATGCAATAGGACAATTTGTTTTATAGCCTATATAGGATATAGAATGAAACCATAGCTTGCACACAAAATATTGTGCTAAATTGAAAGGAGAGTAAACACATGAGCGCATCCACTATTACCCTGCTGTTCCTGCTGTTCGCCATCGTAATGTTCGTTACTGAATGGCTCCCCCTCGGCGTTACCTCTGTTATTGTTGCTGTTGGTCTGTGCGTTACCAACGTACTCAGCAGCGCAGATGCCTTTAAGGGCTTCGTCGACAACAACGTTATCCTGTTCGTTGCAATGTTTGTTGTTGGCGGCGCACTGTTCGAAACCGGCATGGCTAACAAGATCGGTGGTCTTGTTACCAAGTTTGCCAAAACCGAAACTCAGCTGATCGTAGCCATCATGGTCGTCGTTGGCCTGATGTCCGGCGTTCTTTCCAACACCGGTACCGCTGCTGTTCTGATCCCCGTTGTTATCGGTATTGCTGCAAAGTCCGGCTTCAAGCGTTCCAAGCTCCTCATGCCTCTGGTCTTCGCTGCTGCAATGGGCGGCAACCTTTCCAAGATCGGTGCTCCCGGCAACCTGACCGGCGACTCCACCCTGGTAAATGCCGGCCTGCAGGGCTTCGGCTTCTTTGAGTATGCAATCGTTGGCGCCCCCATCCTGATCGCAGGTATCATCTTCTATGCCACCATCGGCAAGAAGCTCCTCCCCAACCACGATGATGCAGAAGGCACCTTCGACACCACCAAGAACTTCGACGATGTTCCCGTATGGAAGCAGACCATGTCCCTGGTCGTTCTGGTCCTCACTCTGCTCGCTATGATCTTCGAGAAGCAGATCGGCGTGAAACTTCACATCTCCGGCTGCATCGGCGCACTGCTGCTCATCGTCACCCGCACCGTTACTGAAAAGCAGGCTCTTGAATCCATCGATCTCAAGACCATCTTCCTGTTCGGCGGCACCCTGTCCCTGGCTGCAGCTCTGAAGAGCTCCGGCGCTGGCGAAGCCATCGCAAACACTGTTGTTGGCTGGCTGGGCGAGAACCCCTCTCCCTACGCACTCACCTTCGTCGTTCTGCTCATCTGCTGCGTGCTCACCAACTTCATGTCCAACACTGCTACCACCGCTCTTATGGCTCCCATCTGCCTTGCTATCGCACAGAACATGGGTGCTGACCCCAGAGCAGTTCTGATGGCTTGCGTGATCGGCGGTTCCTGCGCATACGCAACTCCCATTGGTATGCCCGCAAACACCATGGTCGTTGGTGCTGGCGGATACTCCTTCAAGGACTACGTCAAGGCTGGTCTGCCCCTGATCGTTATCGCAATGGCGATCTCCATGATCATCCTGCCCATCGCATTCCCCTTCTTCCCCGGCTGATAAAATCTTAAGTTTTAATCTATTTGGAGGCTGCTATGACTAAAGAAGAAAATCTGAAGCTGCTTACCGATATCGTTGCCGACTTTGTTGGCTACATCGGCAAAAAGCTGCCTGACGATGTTGTTGCTAAGCTGGACGAGCTGGGCAAAAAGGAAACTGCTGCCCTGCCCAAGGTTCTTTACGAAACCATGACCAAGAACCAGAACCTGGCTGTTGAGCTGGATCGTCCCAGCTGCCAGGATACCGGTGTCATCCAGTTCTGGCTCAAGTGCGGCACCAACTTCCCCTACATCAACGAGCTGGAAGCCCTGCTGAAGGAAGCTGTTGTTCAGGCTACTTTTGCCACCCCGCTGCGCCACAACTCCGTTGAAACTTTTGACGAGTACAACACCAAGCGCAACGTTGGTAAGGGCACTCCCACTGTGTGGTGGGATATCGTTCCCAACAGCGACAGCTGCGAGATCTATGCCTACATGGCTGGCGGCGGCTGCACTCTGCCCGGCAAGGCAATGGTCCTTATGCCCGGTGCAGGCTACGAAGGTGTTACCGATTTCGTTATGGATCAGATGACCACCTATGGTCTGAATGCCTGCCCCCCGCTGCTCGTCGGTGTTGGCGTAGGTACTTCTGTTGAAACCGCAGCCCTCAACTCCAAGAAGGCTCTGATGCGCAACATCGGCTCTCATAACGAGAACGAGAACGCTGCCAAGATGGAAAAGCTGCTGGAAGACGGCATCAATGCCATCGGCCTTGGCCCCCAGGGCATGGGCGGTGCTTACTCCGTCATGGGTGTTAACATTGAAAACACCGCTCGTCATCCTTCCGCAATCGGCGTTGCTGTGAACGTTGGCTGCTGGTCTCACCGCCGCGGTCACATCGTTCTGGACAAGGAACTGAATGTCACCTGTGACACTCACTCCCAGTGGAAATTCAAGGGTTGATAGGAGGATACAGCAATGGTTGAAATTAGAGGCGATAAGAAAGTTCTCGTAACTCCCATCAGCGCAGAAGATCTGGCCGACATCAAGATCGGTGACATCATCTGGCTGGACGGCGATCTGATGACCTGCCGTGACGTTGCACACCGCCGCCTGGTTGAGTATGGCCGACCCCTGCCCTACGACATCAAGGACAAGGCAATCCTCCACGCCGGCCCCATCGTCCGCAAGGCGGAAGGCGAAGAAGACAAGCACGAAATGGTCTCCATCGGACCCACCACTTCCATGCGTATGGAAAAGTTCGAGTATGAGTTCACCAAGCTCACCGGCGTTCGCGTGATCGTTGGCAAGGGCGGTATGGGCCCCAATACCGAGCGCGCATGCAAGGAGTTCGGTGCCATCCACTGCGTATTCCCCGCTGGCTGCGCTGTTGTTGCTGCAACTGAGGTTCAGTACATTGCAGAGCATCACTGGGATGAGCTGGGCATGCCCGAGACTCTGTGGTGCAACAAGGTAAAAGAGTTCGGACCCCTGATCGTTTCCATCGATGCACAGGGCCGCAACTGGTTTGAAGAGCAGAAGGTCATCTTCAATCAGAAGAAGGAAGCTGCAAAGCAGGCCATTTACCCCGAAGTAAAGTTCATCAAGTAATATTAACGGTATATCCTCTAAAAGAATCGGCCGGCTGCAGAAATGCAGTCGGCCGGTTTGCTTTTATTGGCTAAAAAAGTGTGCCCCACTCGGGACACACTTTTTGTTATGCGGTATTTTTATTGTAGCAAAACAACTTCACTTCTCAAT
Source organism: Oscillospiraceae bacterium (assembly GCA_024403095.1). Taxonomy (GTDB): domain Bacteria; phylum Bacillota; class Clostridia; order Oscillospirales; family Oscillospiraceae; genus Limivicinus. The sequence continues at coordinate 2,021 of JAKSSN010000085.1, read as the reverse complement.
ACATTACAGTATCGTTTCTTGACTGGCGCTTTACCATGCGGAACGAAGCAAAGAACATTACCGCCACAAGAACTGGGAACACGATCAAAGGAACAGTTCCAGTACCAGCACCACAGCGCAGCAGATGGCTGCAACCGGCAGCAGGCCAAGGCCGAACCAGGCGGCGGCAATACCGGCAATCAGGGCAACTGCGCCCGCAATGGGCGACTGCGTTGCCTGCACCACGGCAGGGAAAGTCATAACAGCCAGCGTAACATAGGGCACATAGTAAAGGAAGCTGCGAACAAAGCGGTTCTTGATCTCGCCGCGGATCAGCAGCAGGGGGATCACACGAATCAGGTTCGTCACCAGTGCCATCAGAAGAATATAGCCTAAAACGCTCATTCTTTCACCTCCACGGGACGGATCACTGCAACAGCAGCAGAGATCACAATGGTAAGAATGATGATGCGTGTACCGGAAGAAATGGCTGCAAAGGCAGGAATCAGAGTGCTGACATAGCTGATGGCAAAGGCAGCCAGTACGCTTACCATAACCGCCCGGTCTTTCTTGGAGGGGGGCACAATAATGGCAATGAACATGCCGTACAGAGCCACGCTAAGTGCCGAGACGAGGCGGGCAGGAAACACCGATCCGGCAATAATGCCCAGGGCGGTTCCCAGTGCCCACATGGGCGCTGCCACACCGGTGGCTGCCCAGGTATACTCCGGGTCAAGGTACCCATCGTAAGCGATGGAAATGCCAAAGATCTCGTCCGTTACGCAGCAGCCGGTAACGATTCGCTTAAGCATATTCATGCTGGGATGGAACTTCTGCGTGAGCGCCGTGCTCATCAGCAGGTAGCGCAGGTTGGTCACAAGGCACATGACCACCATTTCAAACCAGCTGCCGTGGGCCAGGATCACGCTATAGCCGCCGTATTCACCGGCGGAAGCGCGGGTGAGCAGACTGGCCAGAAAGCCAAGCGGAGCCGTAAGGCCTGCCTGCTTGGCGATAATACCAAGGGAAAACGAAACGGCAAAATAGCCCAGACCAATAGGCAGGCCGTCGCGCATACCGCGCAGGATCACATTTTTTTTACTCAATTTGTTCAACGTCCTTGCTGTTTTTACTGTCGCGCACACATCGATGCGCAGGGCTTTCACTATACCACATTCAAACCCAAAATAAAAGCAATATTCCGCTTGCTTTTTCTATTTTCTGTGCTACAATCTGCCTTGTCTCCCGTTGGCGGACACTTCCGCCGATGGGACCCGGAAAGCATTCATTTTCAGGGAGTATTGCAGACATGACTCAAACTCTTGTTTTTATAATGGAGCTCATTGGCACCGCGGCCTTTGCGGTATCCGGCGCAATGACGGGCATCCGCAAACAGATGGACCTGTTCGGCGTTGCCGTGCTTGGCCTCACCACTGCCGTGGGCGGCGGAGTGATCCGCGACCTGGTGCTGGGGGTAACGCCCCCCATGACCTTCCGCAACCCGGTGTATGCAGTTGTTGCTATCGCCGTCTCGCTGGTCGTGTTTCTCCCCCAGGTCCGCCGTGCCCTGCAGTATGTGCAGCATGGCTACGACCTGCTGCTGCTTGGCTCTGATTCGCTGGGGCTTGGTATTTTCACCGTGGTCGGTGTGCAGGGTGCCTTTCGTGTAGGCATGGGCGATAACCTGTTCCTGTGCATCTTTGTGGGCACGGTTACCGGCATCGGCGGCGGTATCATGCGCGATATCATGGCCCAGGAGCGCCCTGTGGTGTTTGAAAAGCACTTTTACGGCTGTGCCCGTATTCTGGGCGCCCTGTTCTGCGCGCTGCTGTGGAAGCCGCTGGGCAGCGTTGGCGCCATGTTCCTGGGAACCGCCCTGGTGGTGCTGCTGCGTTCGCTGGCCGCAAGATACCGCTGGAACCTGCCAAGGGCAAAGTAACAATACCATCATGTTTATTCAAAAAGAGTATGCTGTGCCTTCGCACAGCATACTCTTTTTGAATGTCAAAGGGCCTCCAGACGGCAGTGAGTGATAAAAAGAT
>JAKSSN010000084.1 GCA_024403095.1 Oscillospiraceae bacterium | reverse complement strand
TACTCGCTGGCGTGGGGATCGCTGGAGGGAAGAATATAGGCATCGCAGCCGGCAGCAGCCATGGCGGCGCGCAGATCATTCAAACGTTCGGGGATGGTTTTCATTCAGAAAGCTCCTTTTGTGGTTTCATAAAAATGAGGAAGCAGTTCTGCCGGGGCAGGACTGTTCCTTTATCATATGTTAATTATATGCGTGTCATTCGCCGGACGCAACAGATAATTCCGTTTGATGGATTCGGTGATTGATTTCCCCATGAATTGCGCGTAAATTATAGAAAACCTTTGGTGGAGAGGTATTTTTCTATGAAAAACGGATTCATAAAAGCGGCGGCCTATATACCGGAATTAAAACTGGCGGACGTGAGTTCCAATGTGCAGCAGCTTTTGAAGCTGATGAAACAGGCGGACGAAAAAGGCGTAAATCTGGCAGTGTTTCCAGAACTGTGCATTACCGGCTACACCTGCGGTGACCTGTTTTTTGCTGACCTTCTGCTTGCCCGGGCAGAGGATGCGCTGCTGGAACTGGCGGAAGCCTCCAGGGGGAAATACCCGGTGTATATCTTTGGCGTGCCGCTGCGATGGAACGGACGGCTGTATAACTGCGCAGCTGTGATTCACAACGGAAGTATCCTTGGGGTAGTTCCCAAATGCAATCTGCCCAACTACGGTGAGTTTTATGAAAAGCGCCAGTTTACTTCCGGCAGCGATTATACAGGTCCCGGCTGGATTGAACTGAAGAAACAGAACATACCTTTTGGCAATGACCTGCTGTTCTGCAGCGAGGAAATGAGGGATTTTTGCATTGGCATTGAGCTGTGCGAAGACCTGTGGTCCCCGGACACTCCCGCAACCGGCCTTTGCCTGGCCGGCGCCACTGTGGTGGCAAATCTTTCGGCTTCCGATGAACTGATCGGCAAAGACAGCTATCGCCGGCTGCTGTTGGCTGCCACTTCCTCCCGCCTGATCTGCGGCTATATTTATGCCAATGCCGGCATAGGAGAATCTACGCAGGATATGGTATTTTCCGGGCACAGCATGGTATATGAATACGGCAGCTGCCTGGCAGAGGCAGAGCCGTTCCATGACAGAGAAGAAATCTGCACAGAGCTGGATATTTATCGCCTGCGCCACGAGCGCCAGCTGAACACCAGCTTTTCTTCCCGAAAAGGGCCGGCCTGCCGCCGCATTGCTTTTGCGCAGCCGCTGCAGGAGACCGCACTTACTCGCAGCTGGCCCAAACAGCCCTTTGTTCCGGCGGATGCGGCAGAGCTTTCTGCCCGTGCGGAGGAGATCCTGCAGATCCAGTCGATGGGGCTGATGCGCCGGCTCAAACATATTGGCTGCCGGACGGCAGTGATTGGTATCTCCGGCGGTTTGGACAGCACCCTGGCGCTGCTGGTTGCCGTGCGCGCAGCAGACCGCATGGGAATGGACCGCAGAAATATTGTTGCAGTGACAATGCCCTGCTTTGGAACGACAGTTCGCACGCGAAGCAATGCCGAGAAGCTGTGTGAGCTGATGGGAGTCAGCTTCCGCACGGTGGACATTACCAAAGCGGTGCTGCAGCATTTTTCCGATATTGGCCAGGATCCTGCCGTGCTGGATGTGACCTATGAAAATTGCCAGGCAAGGGAACGCACCCAGGTGATTATGGATATAGCCAACAGGGAAAACGGTATTGTAATCGGCACAGGGGATCTCTCGGAGCTGGCTTTGGGCTGGGCAACTTACAATGGGGACCATATGTCGATGTATGCGGTGAATGCATCGGTACCCAAAACGCTGGTGCGGTATATTGTGCGTTATGAAGCAGGAAATTGCGAACCGGAGCTGGCTGCCGTGCTGCAGGATATTCTGGATACTCCTGTGTCCCCGGAGCTTCTGCCGGCCAGGGACGGGCAGATCACCCAGAAAACCGAGGACCTGGTGGGGCCCTATGAACGGCATGACTTTTTCGTTTACCACAGGCTGCGCACGGGAGCCTCCCCGGGAAAGAGCTTTCGTCTGGCTGTGCATACGCTGGGGGACCAGTATGACAGGACGGTGATTCTGAAGTGGCTGCGTACCTTTACCCGCAGATTTTTTATTCAGCAGTTCAAACGTTCGTGCATTCCTGATGGACCCAAGGTCGGCACGGTGACGCTTTCTCCCCGCGGAGATCTGCGCATGCCTTCGGACGCGTCCTATGCCCTGTGGCTGGAGGAGATCGACCAGCTGGCATAAAAAATATGCCGGAATGGAACGGAAATTGAAGAGAGAAATAACAAAGCCGCCTGTTTCATCCATGGATGTGAACAGGCGGTTTTTGCTTACATATTTACTGCGTTCTGCGGCTTGCCGGCCAGGAAGGCGCGGATGTTCTGCTCGGTGCAGTCCAGGATGCGCTGGCGGGCCTCTTTGGGGGCCCAGCTGATGTGGGGCGTGATAAAGCAGTTGGGGGCGCTGAGCAGCGGGTTATCCGGCTGAATGGGCTCGTCACACACCACGTCCAGCCCGGCGGCATATACTTTGCCGCTGGTAAGGGCATCGGCCAGGTCCTGCTCCACCACCAGAGGGCCGCGGCTGTTGTTCAGCAGGATCACACCGTCCTTCATTTTGGCAATGGTCTCGCGGTTGATGATGCCCTTGGTTTCAGGGAACAGGGGGCAGTGCAGCGAGATGACATCGGCACGCTGCAGCAGCTCCTCCAGCGAGACGTATTCGGCAATTGCCTCCCCTTCCGGGCTGCGGCTGCGGTTATAGGCAATCACATTCATGCCCATGGCACGGGCCATACGGCCGAAGGCCTGGCCGATGCGGCCAAAGCCGATGATGCCAAGGGTCTTGCCGTCCAGCTCAATCATGGGGTAATCCCAAAAGCAGAATTCCCCGCACTCGGTCCAGCGGCCCTGATGAACAGCCTGGGAATGGTGCGCCACATGGCCGGTGATCTCCAGCAGCAGCGACATGGCAAACTGCGCCACGGCCATGGTGCCGTAGGAAGGAACGTTGCACACAGGAATGCCCTTTTCGGCCGCGTATTTGGTATTCACCACATTGTATCCGGTGGCGAGCACGCAGATGAGCTTAAGGTTGGGGCAGGCATCAATAACACGGCGGGAGATCAGGCTCTTGTTGGGCAGGATCACATCCGCATCGTGAATGCGGGCGATGAGCTCTTCTTCACTGTTGGCGGGCAGGTCATATACGACCAGTTCGCCGAACTGACGGATCTGGTCCCAGCTGAGGTCGCCGGGGTTTTCGGCATGGCCGTCGGTAACTACGATCTTCATTGCAAAACCTCGCAAATTCAAATTTTCTATGATTATATAACAGAAAAGAGGCAAAGGGAACGCCAAAGCGCAGAAAATCTTGTAAAGCCCGGGGGGCAACGATATAATGGGGAAAAATGCGAAGGACAGGGAGCCAAACATGAAAAAGACGGAAACAGCCCGGTATTATAACGATGTGAACTTTCGGGCTGCGGTGTGCATTCCCCTGCTGAAGGATGAAAACGGGCAGGAGCAGGTGCTGTTTGAGCAGCGCTCTTCCCGGCTGAATGACCAGCCGGGGGATATCTGTTTTCCCGGCGGCGGGCTGGAAAGCGGCGAAACGGCCGAACAGGCCGTGCGGCGGGAAGTGTGCGAGGAGCTGCTGATTGCTCCGGAACAGCTGGAGCTGACGGAGGAGCTGAGCCCCTTTGTGAGCGGTAACCTGGAGATCACGCCCTTTGTGGGCACACTGCGCGGATATGAGGGCAGCTTTGACCCCTTTGAGACGGCCGAGGTGTTCACAGTGCCCCTGCAGTGGCTGCTGGAAAACGAACCGGAGAACCACAGGCTGGAATGGCTGCCCGAGGAATCGGAGACCTTTCCCTATGAGTGCATCGTGGGCGGCAAGAATTATGCCTGGCGCAAGCGCAAGGAGAGCAACTGGTTTTATACCTACCAGGGCAGAGTGATCTGGGGCATTACCGCCAAGATCCTGCGGGCCTGGGTACTGAGCCTGAACAATGAATAAAGCACATTCCCCCGGAACCTTTTCTGGTTCCGGGGGAATGTTTCTGATGCTTCAGCCAAGCAGGCTGACGATCTCTTCCACGGTCTTATCGATGCCAAGGGAGGAGGTGCAGATCATGCGGTCGTAATTGTGGCGGTCGGCCCATTTGCGGCCGGTGGTGTATTCATAGCTGGTTTTTCTGCGCTTATCCATGTCGGCCATTTTCTGGCGGGCTTCTTCGGGGCTGCAGTTCAGCTTTTTGCAAAGGCGCTCGGTTTTAAACTCCGGGTCGGCATAGAAGAAGATGTGCAGCGCATGGGGATTATCCCGCAGATAATAGTCGGCGCGGCGGCCGGCAAACACACAGTTGCCCTGTTCGGCCAGCTGTACAATAAATTTGCCCTGCTGCTTAAAGATGTAGTCGGCGTCCTCGTTTTCGCCGTTGGCAAAAATGGGGAATACCTCGTGGAAAATGTTGCGGCGAATGGCCTTGTCCTCGGTGGCCTGGATATAATCCTGGGAGACCAGAAGCTGGTCAGCGATCTGAGCGATCAGGCTTTTATCATAAAACTGATAACCCATGGCCTCGGCGACCTTTTGGCCGATCTCGTATCCGCCGCTGCCGTATTCACGGCTGACAGTGACGATGTTTTTCATTCAGGGGGGACCTCCTTTTTGGAAAATGTTTCGTATTTAAGATACTGTTATTTTACACCAAAGCCTTCAGGAATGGAAGTGACTGTTGGAAGATTCCCGGCGGAGCAGAAAGACATGGCAAAAAAGAAAGGCACCTGCATCCAGGTGCCTTTTTCGGTAAGGGTTAAAGAACCAGCTCGTACAGGCGGAAGTCCGTCCAGCCGGTGTCCTCATAATACATGTTCAGTGTGGCCAGGTAATGAAAGCCCATGGAGGGATACAGCTTTTCGGCGGGCAGGTTGCCGCTGAGCACATCCAGGCGCATGGCCTTGCAGCCAAGAGCGCGGGCATGGTCAATGGCAAAGCCGACCATCTCCTTGCCAAAGCCGCGGCGGGAATGATCCGGGTGTACACCCAAAGCATGGATCACCAGGATCTCCTTGCCGGAGGCCTGGGTCTTCCACTGGTAGTTATCGTAGCTTTCGTTGTATTCATGGTTCAGGATCATGGCAGAGGCAAGGCGGCCATCGGCATAGCCAAGATACAGCCAGCCCTTTTCCAGTGCCTCATGCAGCATTTCAGGGGAGGGATAGATGTCCTTTTCCCAGCCGGGACGGAATTCGGCATCGCGCATGGCATCGATTACGGAATAGTAAAACAGGCGGACCTCATCAAACTGAGCTTCCTTTGCCTGAACGATCTGCAGCATAGGGCTACCTCCTGAAAAATGACTTGTGCCTGGATTTTATCACGGCAGAAGGCAGAAAAACAAGCCGACTTTTGTCTGCACGGAATCAGGGATACCGTTCCGGAGCGGCCTATGGTATAATACACAGCAACTGAAAAAGAACGAGGAAGAAGAATGATTCGACTGATCCCAATTGCCAGCGGATCCAGCGGCAACTGCATGCTGGCAGAGCTGGACGGAAAGAGAATACTGATCGACATTGGCGTGAGCTATAAAGCACTGTGCCTTGCCCTGCGCGAAAACGGCCTTACGCCGGCGGACCTTGATGCGGTGCTGATCACCCACAGCCACTCCGACCATGTGAAGGGCCTGCCGGTAACCCAGAAGCACCTGAGCTGCCCCCTGTTTATGAGCGACGGAACCAGCCGTGCCCTTGCCTGCGACGAGGCAGAGATCCTGCCCTACGACCGAAAGGCGGAGCTGCTGCCGGGCATCCGCGTTACGGCGTTCCGCACTTCGCACGACTGCATGGGCAGCGTGGGCTACCTGCTGGAAAGCGGGCAGCAGAGGCTGGGCTACGCGACCGACCTTGGCGTGCTTACGGAGGAGATCCGGCAGCTGCTGGCGGGAGCGGATGTGATCGTGCTGGAATCGAACCACGATGAGGAGATGCTGCGCACCGGCCCCTACCCCTATCCCCTGAAGCGGCGCATCCTTTCCGACAGCGGGCACCTTTCCAACCGCGCCTGCTGCGAGGGGCTGCGGTATTTTATGCTGAACGGAACCCGGCATTTTCTGCTGGCGCATTTGAGCAAGGAAAACAACCGGCCGGAAATCGCTTTGAATCTTGCCCGCGAGACCGTTGCCGGCGGCGATGCGTTTGTTGATGTGCTGCCGGTAAGCGGCGGAAACATATTCTGCCTGGAATAAAAAAGATCCCAGTTGGGGAAAACCCATGAAAAAATCGTTATTTTTTGCCTGTTTTATCCCACGAGGAGATAGATTTCCGGGGATAAGTTCGCTATAATCAGCATCGTTAAGAACAGGCCCTGCGAAAGCAGGTTATTAGAATACCAAAGAAAGGAGGACGAAAAAATGAATTTCAATCTGATGTATTTTGCTATGAACGCAGTTTGCGATACAGAAAAGAACAGGAATCATATGAGTCTGAACCTTTGGTGGGAGATCATGCGCTGATCTCTCTATCCCCTATCGTTTGTTTCAGCCGCCTCATATGAGGCGGCTTTTTTTGGCCTTTTGGCCGAAATAAGGCAGAAAATGGGGAGACAGAGGGGATAATCCGGAACTGCCCGGTGCAGGCAGGTTTGGAGGATTCATAGCTGAATGGCGATGCACAGCAGGAGAGGAAGGGAGAAACGTGTTTCCGCCGGTAATCGATATGACGGCAACCGGGAAGAAGATCGAACGGTTGATGCGAGAAAGAGAGATCACAGTAACAGAGCTGACATGCCGCATGGGCTTTGCCACAACGAATGCAGTGTATAAATGGCTGCGGGGGGAAACGCTGCCAACGCTGGATAACCTTGTGGTTTTAAGCAGTATCCTTGAGGTTGCCATGGACGACATTATTCGGCTGAAGCCGAATGAGCGAGGTCCCGAGGGCGTTTCCGAGGACTGATCCGGCAGGCTCCTGTGCAGAAAGGACGGGTGAAGCCGAATGAACGGATTTGAAAACAGTGTGCTGCGGCTGGAAGAACTGCAGCGAAAGAAACTGGCTGTGCCCGGCTGGGCAAAGGCAGAACAGATGGAGCAGAGCGTTCCGCAGTGCGCTTTGTGGAAAATGAACGCGAGGCAGAAAGCACCTTTTTGCCGCCTCCCGGCACGTTTGAGAGTTTTTTTGTGCCGGACAAAAAGAAAATGATGTTATGCTCCCCTGTTCCCAGGCAAACGGCTGGAACGGGG
>JAKSSN010000083.1 GCA_024403095.1 Oscillospiraceae bacterium | reverse complement strand
ACCACCCCTACCGCAACAACAACGAAAGTGCCGACAACACCATTGAGCATCTGGGTGCCTATGTAAAGCATGTGCACCTGCGCGACAGCGATGACAACGGCGAATATACCCTCATCGGCGAGGGCACCCTCCCCCTGGATGAGATGATGCGTGCTCTGTACTCCATTGACTACGACGGCTTTGTATCTCTGGAATGGAAGCCGGAGTGGATGGAAGTGCTGCAAGACCGCGAGGTCATCTTCCCCTACTTTGTAAACTACATGAGCCGCTTTGAAAATACCCGCGGCAAGAAGAAGGGCCTGTACCTGAACCACGATGGCACCGGCGAATATATCTGGAAAAAGGATGAGCTGGTGAACCTGACCTTCCCCCAGGTGCTGGACCGCGTGGTGGAAGAGTTCCCCGACCAGTATGCATTTAAATACACGACCCTGGATTATATCCGCACCTATGCCGAGTTCCGCGAGGATGTAGATAATTTTGCCCGCGCTCTGGTCAGCATGGGCGTTACCGCAGGCAAAAAGGTTGCAATCTGGGCAACCAACGTGCCGGCATGGTACATCACCTTCTGGGCAACTACCAAGATCGGTGCCGTTCTGGTTACTGTGAACACCGCATATAAGATTCACGAGGCAGAATATCTGCTCCGCCAGTCCGATACCCATACCCTGGTCATGATCGAGTCCTGCCTGGACTCCGATTACCGCAGCATCATTAACCAGCTGTGCCCTGAAATTGCCACTACCAAGCCCGGTGAGCAGCTGCACTGCAAAAAGCTGCCCTTCCTGCGCAATGTTATCACCGTCGATTTCCGTCAGCCCGGCTGCCTGACCTTTGAAGAGGCCATGGAGCGTTCCGAGCTGGTACCCAAAGAAGAGATCCTGCGCATGGCAGCAAAGGTCCGTCCCGGCGATGTCTGCAACATGCAGTACACCTCCGGTACCACCGGCTTCCCCAAGGGCGTTATGCTCACCCACTACAACGTGGTGAACAACGGCAAGTGCATTGGCGACCGGATGGGCCTTTCCACGGCTGACCGTATGATGATCCAGGTCCCGATGTTCCACTGCTTCGGCATGGTGCTTTCCATGACCTCCTCCATGACCCATGGCGCAACCATGTGCCCGATGCCTTACTTCTCCGCCAAATCTTCTCTGGCATGCATCAATCAGGAACGCATCACGGCATTTAACGGTGTTCCCACCATGTTCATTGCCATGTTCAACCACCCCGATTACCGCAAGACCGATTTCAGCTATATGCGTACCGGTATTATGGCTGGCGCTGGCTGCCCGCCGGATCTGATGCGCCGCGCTGCCCGCGAGGATGAGATGCACATGACGGGTATCGTCTCTGTTTATGGCCAGACCGAGTCTTCTCCCGGCAGCACCATGTCTGCCTGGACAGATCCTCTGGACCTTCGCTGCGATACCGTCGGTTACGACTTCGTTCATGTTCAGTGCAAGATCGTGGATCCTGAGACCGGTGAGGAAGTTCCTGTTGGCGTAAATGGTGAGTTCTGCTCCCGCGGCTACAACACCATGAAGGGCTACTACAAGATGCCCAAGGCAACCCGTGACACCGTGGATGCAGAAGGCTGGCTCCACTCCGGCGACCTTGCCTGCAAGGATGCCGATGGCAACTACCGCATTACCGGCCGTCTGAAGGATATGATCATCCGCGGCGGTGAAAATATTTACCCCAAGGAGATCGAAGAGTTTATCTACACCCACGACAAGGTGCAGGATGTTCAGGTCATCGGTGTTCCCGACAAGAGATACGGTGAAGAGGCTATGGCCTGCGTGATCCTGAAGAAAGGCGAAACCATGACGGTGGAAGAAATGCACGATTACATCGCTGCATCGATGGCTCGTCATAAGGTTCCCAAATACATCGAGTTTGTTGAGAGCTTCCCCATGAATGCAGCAGGTAAGATCCTGAAGTACAAAATGCGCGAAGAAGCAACCAAACGCCTTGGCCTGGAAGGCGCCGCAGGCATCGATACTGCAAAAACAGCAGAACAGGTATAATTATTTAATAACCCAACATAAAACAAGGCTGTGGGAACAAAAAAGTTTCCACAGCCCGTTTTCTTTGAAGGGGAAATAAAAAAAGCTTCGGGCCTTAGCCCGAAGCTTTTTTTGTTCCCCGGCAGCGGAGAGGATCACGCTGCCGGAAGAGAAAGAATCAAATCAGTTTGCAATTGCGCTGTCGAATGCGAAGTCGGACTTAGCAAAGTCGACCTTACGAACGAATGCGCATGCTTCAGTTGCACCAGCGATACGCTCCATGCCGGAGTCTTCCCACTCAACAGACAGAGGTCCGTCGTAGCCGTATGCGTTCAGAACACGGATGATCTCTTCGAACTTAACATCGCCGTGGCCGAGGGAACGGAAGTTCCAGCCGCGTCTCAGATCGCCGAAGTCAATGTGGGAGCCCAGAAGACCGGAACGGCCGTCCAGAGTAACAGCTGCGTCCTTCATGTGAACGTGGTATACACGGTCGATGAAGTCGGTGAGGAACAGCTCGGGCTTGATTCCCTGCCAGATCAGGTGGCTGGGGTCAAAGTTCAGGCCGAACTCGGGGCGATCTGCAAACTTCTGGAGCAGACGCTTGGTGGAGTAGTAGTCGAATGCGATCTCGCCGGGATGTACTTCCAGTGCGAATACGCAGTCGTTCTCTTTCATAACGTCCAGAATGGGGCACCACAGATCATAGATCTCCTGGTAGCCAGCTGCGATCATCTCTTCGGTGGTCTGGGGGAAGGAGTAGAGGTACTTCCAGATGGGGGAACCTACGAAACCGGTGATGATGTGAACACCGAGGTTCTTAGCTGCAACAGCAGCATCCTTCATGGTCTGGGTTGCCCATGCACGGATCTCGGCAGGCTTGTCAGCGAGCTCAGCAGGAGCAAAGTTGTTCAGACGGGGGTCATTGTAGTCGCCAACGCACTGGCCAATGATGTGGGTAGCAAGAGCCTTGCACTGCAGGCCGTACTTATCAAGGGTGTCCTTGATGAACTTTACGTACTCGGGATCGGTTGCTGCACGATGGGGATCCAGGTTGTTGCCCCAGCAAGCGATCTCTAATCCGTCGTAACCCATCTCTTTTGCGGTCTTGCAAAGAGTTTCAAAATCCATATCTGCCCACTGGCAGGTGGTCAATGTTACTAATCTTGCCATTAGAAAATCCTCCAATTAATATTTTTTATGTTTATGCAGTTCTTAATGAATAAGAATTACTTAACTTCAACCCACTTGGAGTCGTTCTTGCCGGACTCGATAACTGCATGCAGGTACTTAACACCGAGCATACCGTCTTCGGCCTTGGGGAAGTCGAGGTCAGCTGCGGTGAGCTCTTCGCCTGCAGCCTTCTTTGTGATGCAGCTGGTGAAGGAATCGTAGATGTTTGCGAACATCTCGTAGAATCCTTCGGGATGGCCGCTGGGAATACGTGCAACTTCTGCAGCACGGCCGTAAACGTAACCGCAGTTACGAGCCATGATGCGGGGAGCTTCGCCCTTCTTGCAGAAGGTCAGGTATTCGCAGTTCTCTTCGTGCCACTCGAGCATACCCTTGGTGCCGTAGATGCGCAGTGCCAGACCGTTGCGGTGGCTGGTTGCAACCTGAGAGCACCAGAAGTTACCGGAAACACCATTGTTGAACTCTACCAGGATGTTTGCATTCAGGTCCAGAGGCTGGCCGTAGTAGTCAACTCTTGCTGCAACGCGTTTGGGGTGCAGACCGGTGACGTATGCAACAGTGTTCTCGATGTGAGTGCCGATGTCGCCAACGCAGTTGGAGATACCGGAAACTTTAGGATCGGTACGCCATACACTCATCTTAACGGTTGCGCTCTGCTCGGGATCCAGCTGGTCGATCAGCCATTCCTGAGCATACTCAGCGTTAACGTTGACGATCTCACCGATCTGGCCTTCAGCGATGAGCTGCTTGGCAAACTTGGTCATAGCGTTGCCGGAGTAGCCGTACATAACGCCGAATACAACATTCTTTTCCTTGGAAAGAGCAACCAGCTCTTCAGCCTCGTCAATGCCGAAGCAGAGGGGCTTCTCGCACATAACGTTGATGCCCTGCTCGATGAATGCCTTGCAGCATGCATAGTGGGTGTTGTTGGGAGTAGCAATAACGACGAAGTCGAGCTTGCCGGCTTCAGCCTTTGCCATTTCAGCAAAGTCAGAGTAAGTTCTGTCAGCTGCGATGCCGAGTTCGTCAGCAGTCTTTAAGGACTTTTCCATCTTGGAAGAGAAGCAGCCTGCTACCAGATTTGCTTTGCCGCTGAGTGCGATTGCTTTTCTGTGTGCAACACCGATGAAGGAACCGGGGCCGCCGCCAACCATACCATAAGAAAGAACCTTTGCCATAAAGAAAACCTCCAAATGAAAATTATATATTGTTTATGCATTATGAATGCCGACCAGACGGACGTTCAAACGCAGAAAACCAAAAGAAAGGCGCGATGATAACAATGTAACATTTTAATACACATTTAAAAAGTTACATCAAACTCATCCTGTTGTCAATAAGGACCATTACTTTTCAGAATATTTTTTAAATCCGAAAGAAATCGGGCCAAGGGAGAAAAATGCGCCAATCATGAAGAATGCATCGGCCTGTTTTGATCAGAAACTGTCAAGAAAATCAAAGATCTGGCGGAGAGCGGCACCAACGGCGGAATCGAACTGGGAATAATTTCCTACGCGCAGCCGGTTAGTGACCGACTCGGAGCGGATCTCCTGCAGCTTTGCATAAAGTGGAGCACCGTATTCTTTAATATATTGAGCGATCTCGCCGCCAATAACGATGGGGCGGTCAAAAACCTGATAGATGTTATCAAGAACTGTGGAAATATATCCAAGGAAGGTGTCCCAGATCTTTTTGCAGCTGCTGTTGCCCTTTCCAAGTTCCTGGAAAAATTCATCCACGGAAAGACCGCCGCTCATAACGGTGAGCGTAAGGGAAGAGCAGTACATTTCCGCACAGCCTCTGCGGCCGCAGGGGCAGGCACGTCCGTTGCGGATGAGCGTCATGTGGCCAAATTCACAGGCTTTTTTCCCAAGCAGCGCACGAACACTTTCGTCTGCGGCAACGGAACCGCCCACTCCGGAACCAAGGTGAAGATAAACTTCAACATCGTCGGACTTGCGGTACCACCGCTCGGCAAGAGCGGCAAAATCTGCGTCGTTGCCAAAGGAAAGCGGAAAGGTGAAATGGCTGCGGATCTCGGCAAAAGTGATGCTGGAGAAAACAGGCATTACTTCCAGATTTGAAACGTGAACGGCTTCGGTGATGCCAATACCAAGGGTGGGGGAGAAGCAAAGCTCTTCTTTTTCGGTATCGATAATGCCGGGCAGGGACATGCAGCCGCCAAGAAAACGAGTCTTGGGAACGCGGTTTGCTTTCATAAATTCGTTGGCAAGCTCATTTACATGTTCCCAGTAAGAAGCAGAATTTTCAAACGGGATGCGGTTGCTCTGGCGGGCGACAGTATCGGAGCTGAGGTTCAGAAGAACCAGACGCACATGGTGGCGGGAAATGTGGATCCCCAGAGAAAAACGGGCGTCCTGGCGAAGCGAGGCAATCGAAGGCTTTCTTCCGCCGGAAGAGGCTTTCTGGCCTTTGTCAACGACCAGATTATCTGCCGCCAGTTCCTGAAGAATCGTAGACACCGTGGTAACGCTCAGCCCAAGTTTTTGGGAAATATCCAAACGGGTCATATCGCCGCTGTTGTACAAAAGATATAGAATGTTGCTTTTATTTGCCTTACGGACCGCCATATTATTCTCGCCCACAACGACACCTTCTCTTTACGAGTATTTATTCACACAGTCAAACAGTATGATCTGTAAATATGTAAGATTAATGGATAAATCAGTATGATTACGCAGGATAAAACATCTACTATAATATATATGATTTATAATATCATTGAGAGAAAAAGAAAGCAACAACATTTTTAAAATTGTTTTTAAAACTCTTATGAAAATATTGACAAGCTTGGGAAACAAGTCTATAGTTTAATGGTACACTTGTAAGGATTATGGGCGTGCTGCGCACTGATACAATTCCAACGCAGCAGAAGTTCTGGCAGCTGCTCCAAAAGGGCAGGCTGCAGAATATAGAAGGAGAACCTGTGAGTACCGGCAAAAACAAAACCCAAACACCCCGCGAGAGCCTGTGGACCAAGGATTTTATCCTTGTGTGCATTGCGGGCTTTCTGGCAAATATCAGCATCCAAATGATGAATACCACGCTGGCACCTTTTGCCAACGATCTCTGGAATTCCAAGACCCTAGGCGGTCTTCTCACCACCTTTTTTAACATCGGTTCCATCGGCATGGCTTTTGTGTCCGGCGCGATTGCCAACCGGACCGGCCGCAGAAATGCGCTGATCATCTCGGCAGCAATTTTTGTTCCTGCCACGCTGATGATGGCCCTTCTGCAGGTGCCGGGGGTATGCCTGGCAATGCGCATCCTGCAGGGAACCTCTAAAGGACTTACCTTTGCAGTTGCCTCTGTGGTAGTAACTGAAGTATCTCCCCAGTCCCGCCTGACCGAAGCGCTTGGCCTGTTTGGCCTGGGCAGCACGCTGGCTTTTGCAATCGGGCCCTATATTGGTCTGATCATGTCGGATGTGGCCTATACCAGCATGTTCCTGGTATGCGCGGCAATGAGCGTTCTGGGCGGGTTCAGTGCCCTGTTCATCACCTATGAAAAGCACTACAAGGCAAGAATGGCAAAAGAGGCAAAAACGCTTCAGGCACCGGCCCCCAAAAAAGAATACCACGGCGCATGGAAACTTGTGGAAAAGAAAGCCCTTGCCTCCGGCATCAATTTTGCCATCGCATTCGCTTCCACTTCCTGCATTCTGATCTTCATCTCCACTTTCTCTAAAGAAGTACTGGGCTACACCTCTTATCAGATCTGCGGCTTTTATGTGGTTGCGGCAATCGCTATGCTGATCGTCCGCCTGTTCGGAGGCCGTATTGCTGATACCTATGGCCCTCTGACCATGGTAATTCCGGGCCATGCTGCAATTTTCATTTTGCTTTTAACCATGGCAACTTCCCTGGTTACACGCAGCTATGTGTTCTACCTGCTTTGCGGTGCCTGCTATGGCTTTGCAATTGCGGCCAACATGCCGGCCATGAACGCTATGGCAGTCCTCTATTCCCCGGCCGACCGCAAGAGTGAAGCAAACGCGTCCTTTGCTTTTGTTCAGG
>JAKSSN010000082.1 GCA_024403095.1 Oscillospiraceae bacterium | reverse complement strand
TGGAAAAAGAGACCATCGTGCGGGCCCTGGAAACGGTTCTGCAGGTAATCGCGGAGTAAGAAAAAACGACATCGGTGATAAAACCGATGTCGTTTTTTTAATCAGTAGATCGTTTCGCCCTTGGTGTAATACTGGAAGGACTGCCATGTCAGATCTACGCGAAGCGTGTTGAAATCGCTGCTCTCGCGGATGTTGGCAAGGAACGTGTAATTTTGCTCTTTCGCCCAGCCCTGCATCACCGAAGAAATGGAGCTGATGCAGTTTGCGTAGTCCTCCGCATCTTCAAACTGAAGCCAGATGCTTACGACTGCGCCGACCTCGTGGTGTTCCTCCGCTCCTTTTTCCAGCTGTGCGGTAAGGACCGGCGCAAAGTCACGCCCGCGCGCAACATAAGACCGGTTGCCCACGTGCCAGCTGGATGCCATGGAAACGGACCGGGGCAGGCGGAATTGCGAGGCGTAGTTCTGCTCAATGGGGAAGCTTTGGGCCATAAACGGCTCACTTACATTGTAGGCACAATACAGGGGCGTCAGCTTGAATTTTTCCGAGCTGCGGCAGTCGGCGCTGACGTCCAGATGATAATACTTGCCGTCCAGCTGAATCACGTTCCAGCCGTGAACAACGGAATTCGGCCCATTTTGCCCGTTTACATACAGGCAGGAGCCGCCCATTTCTTCAAACAGCCATTTCATGGCCTGGGCAATGCCGTCGGAATTCGCTTTGCCGCTGACCAGCGCGCCGTAGGCATTGTCGCAGTCCGGGCTGCGCAGGCTCAGAAACACGGATTGAATCAGATGCTCATAGGCCCAGGCTTCTTTTTCCAGGTCGGTCATGTTTTCCGTCTGCGCGGCAAGGCTGCGGATCTCGGTAAGGCAGCCGACATAGCGGGCGCTGTATTCTTCCTTGGAAAGGGAGTACTTCAGCTTAATGCCATTCACAAGGCCGTCTTCCGTGCGCAGGAACGAAGGTTTTTTGTCGCTGGAAAAATGCATCAGCTCGGGGCATTCATAACGGACGAGAAGCACCAGCTGTTCCGCTTCCTCCTGTGTGATCGGTGAGCTGAAACGGCACTCACTGTCGAACGCTTTCACGGAAGAATAAAGCTCACAAAAACGGCCAAGCTGCTCCTCGCTGATCTGGTTCAGCAGATAACGCTGAGAAAAATAAGGGACCACGCTGCTTGCCCAGGCAGAGGGGGCCGGGGTAGGCTCCGGCGTGGGGGCAGGTGTCGGCCGGGTCTCCGGGTACATGCTGTATTTTACTTCTAAAACGGAATTGATCACCGGGGCCAGCAGATTCACGTGAAAATAGGCATATGCGCCAACCAGAATGCTGGAGATCAGCAGAAAAAGAATGATCAGCACACGGCCGATGTAGCGCTTGCGCTTTATTTTATTGCCGCAGAACGGGCAGGTCTTGGCTCTTCGGTTTACCCCGTAACCACAATTTGGGCAGATCATTTGCTCACCTCCGGAAATGGTTTGGGCGGAAATAATATTAGCAGAAAAAAGACGCCCTTGTAAAGCCGCAGAACAAAAAAACGGTGCCGCGAACTCATGTGAGTTCGCGGCACTGCAGCATACCGGTTATTCAATGCACAGACCGTCGTTGGTGTTGTCGGCCTGGCTGATGTCGTTGATGTCATAGGGAGTGGACTGATATACAAAGTAGTTCAGCCAGTTGGCAAACAGAAGGTGTGCGCAGCTGCGCCAGCTGCTTACAGGCTCCTGGGTGTCGTCATCGTTGGGGAAGTAGCGGTAAGGCACCTGAATATCCAAGCCCTTGTTTTTATCCCGCATATATTCATTGCGCAGGGTATACAGGTCATACTCCGCATGACCCATCAGAAAGATCTTGCGTCCGCCCTTGTCGGATGCGGCATAAACACCGGCCACATCGCTGTCGGCCAGGATCTTTATGCCGGGGATCGCCATGATGTCCTCGCGGGAAACGGTGGTGTGGCGGGAATGAGGCACATCAAACTGGTCATCAAAACCGCGGAACAGAATGGAGCCTTTGTGAACCACACGGTGGCGGAACACACCAAACAGCTTCTGGTTCAGCAGGTGCTTCTTCACACCATAGTGGTAGTAAAGCGCGGCCTGAGCACCCCAGCAGATATGAAGGGTGCTGTATACATTGGTCTTGCTCCACTCCATGATCTCGCAGAGCTCCTGCCAGTAGTCCACTTCTTCAAACTCCATCATCTCAACGGGGGCACCGGTGATGATCATGCCGTCGAACTTGCGGTCACGCACTTCGTCAAAGGTGTGGTAGAAGTTGGCAAGATGGCTGGCATCCACATGGGAGGAGGTGCGGCTGCTCATGGTAAGGAATTCCGGAATCACCTGCAGGGGGGAGTTTCCGAGAAGGCGGCAGAACTGAGTTTCCGTTTCAATTTTCGTGGGCATCAGGTTCACGATCAGGATATGAAGCGGACGCACATTCTGTACGCTGGCGCGATTTTCGTCCATAACAAATATGTTCTCGTTAACAAGAGTTTTTCTTGCGGGAAGCTCGGCAGGAATTCGAATAGGCATTGCGGCCACGACCTTTCATATGAAATAAAAAAACCGGGGAGCATCCATATGCTCTCCGGTCATGTAAATACAGCAAAGTATTCAGGCTTTTCTGGCACCCGACGAACATATTTCAGCAACACAAACAGACATGCGCATTACCATGCGCATGCACATCATCATGGACATATTCTGTGCTGCAGAAAGCTTCATGAGGCAGACCCTTTCCTGAATTTCGTTGCGTATACTATAACAGCTCGCCGTACCCTTGTCAAGGGACGCAGATCCGGCGCCGGAACGAAGAAAATACTTGAAAAAACTTGACAATCCGCAGGCTGAATTTTATTATTCATCTAAATGCCCTTTCAGCAAAATCAACGTTTTTTAGTCTGGAGTAGATTCTTATGAGCCTGGAATTTGAGCGCAAACTTACGATCCCCGCAGAAACCAAAAAAATGTATCCCCGCACCAGTGAGATGGCTGAGATCTTCAACCGCCGTGATGCGGAGATTAAAGATATTTTTTCCGGCAAAAGCGATAAGCTGCTGCTGATCATCGGCCCCTGCAGTGCCGACCATCAGGACAGTGTGCTGGATTATATGAACCGCCTGCGCAAGGTGGCCGAGGAAGTGAAGGACGAGATCTTCATTGTTCCCCGTGTATACACCAACAAGCCCCGCACCACCGGCATGGGCTACAAGGGCATGCTCCATCAGCCTGATCCTAACGCCAAGCCCGATATGTTCAAGGGCCTGATCGCGATCCGCGAGCTTCACATGCGCGTGATCGCCGAGACCGGCTTTACCTGCGCGGATGAGATGCTCTATTCCGAGAATTACCGCTATCTCGATGATGTGCTTGCTTATGTTGCAATCGGCGCCCGCAGCGTGGAAAATCAGCAGCACCGCCTGACCTCCAGCGGCATCGATGTGCCCGTTGGCATGAAGAACCCCACTTCCGGCGATTTTTCTGTTATGATGAATGCCATTACCGCTGCCCAGAACAGCCATACCTTTATCTACCGCGGTTGGGAGGTACATTCCTCCGGCAACCCGTATGCCCATTCCATCCTGCGCGGTTATGTGGACAAGCGCGGCCAGTCCCATCCCAACTACCATTATGAGGACCTGCTGCTGGTGAACGAGATGTACCAGAAGCATCCGGACCTCGTGAATCCTGCCATTGTTGTTGACTGCAACCACAGCAACTCCAACAAGCAGTATGCCGAGCAGCCCCGCATTGCCAAGGAGATCATTCATAACCGCCGCGTAAACAACGATATCAAAAAGCTGGTCAAGGGCCTTATGGTGGAAAGCTACATCGAGGACGGCAGCCAGCCGGTCGATGGCGGCGTTTACGGCAAGTCTATCACCGATGCCTGCATCGGCTGGGATAAGACGCAGCGCCTGATCTACGACCTGGCAGAAGAACTTTAAAACCATTCGCCCCCGGAAGAAATCCTTTCGGGAGCGTTTTCTTTGCTTCCGTTTATGGGGGGAATTCCCGATAAAAGTTTTGGAGCAGCTGAACTGAAGCATCACGCCGTGATGCATGATTGAGAGGTAATTATGAATATTCTTGTTGTAAATGATGATGGAATCTTTGCCCCCGGGATTGAAAAGCTTGCCCGTGCTGCGGCAAAGTTTGGCAATGTCACCGTGGTCGCGCCGGCAAAGCAGTGCAGCGCAATGAGCATGCGGATCACCCTGTTTGCGGATATGGAACTGAAAGAATATGATTTCCCGGTGGAGGGCGTGAAGGCATACAGCCTTGACGGAACCCCGGCCGACTGTGTGAAAGCAGCCCTGTATCACCTGCTGCCGGAAAAGCCGGATTTTGTTTTTTCCGGGATCAATGCCGGCTACAATACGGGCCGAGATGTGCTTTATTCCGGAACCGTGAATGCCGCCCTGGAAGCGGTGCTGGACGGGGTTCCTGCCGTTGCTTTTTCCAATGAGAATTCTTTCGGCAGCCAGGAAGTGTGCGACCATTATCTGGAGGACATCATGCGCGAGGTGATGGCTTTGCCTGCAGAGCCGTATACCATCTGGAATGTGAATTTTCCCTGCTGTGCCCTTTCTGAAGTAAAAGGGATCCGGCGCGGAGTAACACTTGCGGATGTGCAGCTGTTTACCGGGCAGTTCCTGAAAAAAACCGATGAAAGCGGAAAAGAGTACCTGTGCCAGGTCGGTACCGTGCTGGGGCTGGATAAGGCTCCCGAGGGAACCGATGTTCATGCGGTGCTCAGCGGATATATTGCCATTGGCCGCGTTACAGCTGCAGTGAATAAGGCCTGAAACCATACCTGAATTAAAAACCCTTTCCGTCAAGTTCAGACAGAAAGGGTT
Organism: Oscillospiraceae bacterium; assembly: GCA_024403095.1. Taxonomy (GTDB): domain Bacteria; phylum Bacillota; class Clostridia; order Oscillospirales; family Oscillospiraceae; genus Limivicinus. The sequence goes on along the minus strand of JAKSSN010000082.1, from coordinate 2,422 downwards.
TTTATGTTGTTTCAGGTTGCAATTTGTCCGTGTTTGACATACAATTGTTTTAAGAAATGGAATTGGAGGCAATGCCATGCTGGACAATTATCTGATCATTCACAAATGCATCCTGCCGGCCTATTACGAAAAAGTTGCCTATGCGCGCCGCCTGGTGGAGCAGGGAAAAGCCAAGGACGTGAGCCAGGCTGTAAAGATGGCAGAAATTTCCCGCAGTACCTACTACAAATACAAGGATTATATTCTTGAGCCGTCCGAGATCGCCGAGGGGCGCAAGGCAGTGATCTCTGTGATGCTGGCGCACGAGACAGGTGTGCTCAGCTCGCTGATCGCCTGCATTCCCGAAGCGGGGGGCAGTGTGCTTACCATTACCCAGAGCCTGCCGGTGCACGGGCTTGCCAGTGTAACGCTCTGTATCGATATCAGCGCCATGACCTGCCAGATGGCGGAGCTGATCAAAAAGATGGAGAGCATTCCCGGCGTGCAGAATCCCAAGCTGATCGCCTTGGACTAAAACAGATCATACAAAGTGAAAGATACCGCCGGCTGCGAACCGGCGGTATTTGTTATTTGCAGCAAAAATAAAAAGCACTTCGTTGGGAGATCGGTCCTCACGAAGTGCTTTTCTGCGGTTGTAGGCTTTCGGGTTTTCGGGGCGGCGGGTCACCGGGCTGATGTTCCAGGTGCTGCGCTTGGCTGCGTTCAGCTCTTTCTTTTTCTTTTTCGAGAGCTTTTCATAGGGAATGAATTTTTCCATAGGAATCTCCTTTCAGATTCAGAAGGTGTATTTTGCCTGTGAGAACCAGTTTAGCGGGAAAATATGAACAAATCAAGTATTCGGGGCGGGAAACAGCATTGCGGAGCGGGAAAAAATGCGTTATACTTGCGCCATTCTTGATTTCAGGTAACGATATGTCTAATTTTGTGATTGCAAATATCCTTTCGGTGGTCTGCGCCTGCTTTACGGTTGCAGCATCCTGGGTCCCCAATAAGGAAAAGACCTATTACTGCCAGGTGGCGCAGTGCCTGGTTTATGCCGTGGCCTCGTTTTTCTTTGGCGTATGGAGCTCGATCATCACCATGCTGTTCTGCGCGGCCCGAAACTGGCTGGCAGCCAAGGAACGTTTTACCATGCGGCTCGCCCTGGTCTTCAGCGCGGTGAACCTGGTCATCGGGCTTGTTTTTAATAACGCCGGCGTGGTTGGCCTGATCCCCATCGCGGCAACCCTGATCTATAACTTTGGCTGCGTGCTGGGCAAAAAGCTGGTTACCATTAAGGCCAACGTACTGGTGAACCTGCTCCTGTGGGCGCTGTACGATGTCTGCATTCTGGATATTGCCAGCCTTGTGATGGACGTGATCAGTTCTGCCACAGCAGTTGCGGCTATCATCCGCATCCGCCGGATGGAACAGGAAGCAGAGAAAACTCCGGCAGCGTAACAGGGAGAGCAAAATGGCACAGATACTCTATCATTTCAGCAAAAGTGAAAAAAAGGAGCAGCTTCTTGCTTTGTGCAGGGAACTTGGCCTGCAGACAAAGGAGCTTTTTGCAGCCGATGCAGAAAAGACGGTTGCCCGGCTGGCCGGGCTGCTGGAGCTGAGTGCAGCAAAAGAGGAAAAGAGAAGCTTCTTTCTTCTGCCGGACCTGATCCTTTTCTGCGGCATCAGCAGCCTGCAGATGGATGGTTTTCTTGCCGCGTACCGCAAGGCCGGCATCGAGCAAACGCCCCTGAAAGCCATGGTCACGCCAACAAACCGCAGCTGGACGCTGAAACAGCTTGTGGAAGAGCTGCAGAAAGAAAGCCGGGCGTTCGGGAACAAGTGAAGACATGATCAGCACTGTGGAAGTAAAGACCCGCAGTGCTGATTTTATTTTTCATAACCGTCTACAAAATACGCGCGGTTTCCCTTGAACTCCTGGTTATAAAAACCGCCCAGGCTGTCCGCGTTGATAAAACGCGTGAACACGGAAAGCGGAACATGCGCGTAAAGATAGGTCTTCCCGGACTTTTTAAAGGTCAGCTCCATATATTCCTCGTTCCAGTAGGCGATGCGGCTGAACGTGTCGCTGAGGTCAGCAACATCGTAGCACTGATCCGGCGCGCCAAAATAATGCTCCGCGGCGGAGTCAAAGAGCTCCAGCTCATCTGCCGTGATCACAGGAACGGGCGTGGGAGCAGGCGTGAGAGAGGGCGCTGACGTAGGAAGGACCGGAGAAACCGTGGGAGCGGGAGTGGACGGAACGGCAGCGGGAGAGGGACTGGCGCAGGAGCACAAAACTGCAAGGCAGACCGCGCAGAGCAATAGAGAAATGTGCTTCCGATAGGCAAAAGCAAAGCTTGGCTTCATAGTGATTCCATCCTGTAGATCAAGTGTGTGCGTTACCGGCACAGAAAAAAGAATATCTCATATTAATTCTGTT
>JAKSSN010000081.1 GCA_024403095.1 Oscillospiraceae bacterium | reverse complement strand
GCACCGTGGCCGAGCTAGCGGCCATGATGCTCCGCCCGGCAAAAAAGATCTGAGCGGGTGTTTACACAAACACATGGCGCTGCTCCAGCAGGCGGCGTTTTTCTCAACAAGACAAAAAATACCCAGGCAGCGAATTTTATCGGTTCGCAGCCTGGGTACTGTTTTTCCTATTCACTTATCTTGCCATGCCCCGGGCGCGGGCTTCGGCACGGGCAATGGCAGCAAGGCGCGGCATGGCGTGAGCTAAGAATTTCTTAAAAGCGGGGCAATAGTAGTTGTGGGGGCCGGTGTCGTCGGTGAACCAGTCGTTTTTGCAGCCGCCGTTGCAGATTTTGCTGTACGGGCAGGCGGCGCATTCGGCCGGCTTTTTGCTGCCCCATCGCAGGAATTCGGCCGCTTTTTCCCCTTCGGCCAGGGTTTTCAGCGGCGTGGTGTGCAGGTCGCCCAGCTTCCAGTCGTCCAGCACATAAAAATCGCAGGGGTAAACGGAGCCGTCGCCTTCCACCACCAGGTAGCTGCCGCAGCGGCCGCAGGTAGCACAGGTGCTGCCGCCGTCGCCCAGCAGAATGTGGATGTAGTCATCAAACAGGCGCACGCTGTGGTAATCGCCGTTCTGCCAGTCCTCAAACCACAGGTCAAACACCCGGCACAGAAAATCTCCGTAGGCCTGGGGGCTCAGAGACCAGGGCTCGCAGCCGTGGGCGTGGCCAATGGGGTCCAGACAGGCAATAAACTGCAGGTAACGGAAGCCCAGCCGTTTCAGGTTCCGGTACACCTGTTCTGCCCGCTGGGCGCAGGGCCCGGTCACCACACACAAGGCGTTATAGTCCGCCCCGTGCTGCTCCAGCAGGTCGCGGGCGGCAAGCACCTGTTTCCAGCTGCCATTGCCGGCAGCGTCCACGCGGTGCATGTCGTGCAGGGAACGTACCCCGTCCAGCGAAAGCCCCACAAGAAAGCGGTGCTGTTTTAAAAACCGTGCCCAGTCTTCATCCAGCAGGGTGCCGTTGGTCTGCATGGCAAACTGCAGCTGCACGCCGGCGGGGCAAAGCACCTCGGCCTTGGTCACAAAGCGGCGGAAAAAATCCAGGCCGGCCACAGTGGGCTCGCCGCCCTGAAAGGCAATGCTCAGCGTGCCCTTGGGGCCAACTGCCTCAAATGCCTGGCAGATCAGGGCGTCGGCTGTTTCCTGCGTCATCACGCCCATGCTGGCCTGGCTGCGGTTCTGAGCTTCGTCCTCATAAAAGCAGTAGCGGCAGCGCAGATTGCACAGGCTGGATGCCGGCTTGATCAGCAGATTCAGGTGTTTCATGCAGCTCCCTCCTTGTTGTTACCCGGTTGAAACAGGCTGCAGAATAATAAGATAGAAAAGGCAAACCGGCCAGGTTTGGCAAGCGGTTTGCCTTTCAGCAGCGCAGGCTTACAGGCTGCGCAGAAAATCGTAGTCCAGCTGCACGCAGCAGGCGGCAGTGCCGTCGGAGCCGGCATAGTGGTAGTACTCACGCTCGCTGATATAGGCTTCGCAGCCCTGGGCGTCGGCCACTTCCACCAGTGCCTTCCAATCGATGATGCCGTTGCCAAGGCCGCAGTTCCAGTTGCGGGTCTCGTACAGGTCGGCCTTCTGTTCTTCGGTAAGGATGGGCACACCGGTCTCGGGGTTGCGGGGCAGGCCGGCATTGAAGATGCGCTTGGGGAAGTGCTCCAGATCTTCCTCAGTTTTGTAAACGCGGTTGCATTCCTTCACGTGGATCACGGGGAAGCGGCCGGGATAACGGCGGACGTAATCCACCACGTCGGCGCCGGCAATGGCTGCCCAGCCCACGTCCAGCTCAAAAGCAACCAGATCGGGGTCGGTGTTCTCCAGCAGCAGGTCGTAAATGCGGGTCTTGCCTTCTTCGCCCTTTACCCAGGTGAATTCATCGGCGTGGTTGTGCAGGATCATCTTCAGACCATATTCCTGAAAACTGGCTGCCTTCTGGTTCAGCTCGCTGCAGATGCCAAGGATCTCTTCGCGGGTCTTGGTCTGGGGGTGGCAGTCGGAAGAAAGGTATTTCACGCCCATGGCTTTGGCATACTTCATGTCTTCCACGCTGCCAATGGAGTGCACGGCGATCACCTTCAGGTTCAGGTCCTTCAGCAGCTGCAGGAACTCCTCGCGGCTCAGGCCGTCGGTGTGGGTGCCGATGAGCTCAACGCCGTCGTAGCCGACCTTGGAAAAGTACTTCAGTGCATCGATCAGCCCTTCGGGGAAGGTGCGGATCATGGAATACACCTGTGCATACACTTTGTCTTTCATAGGGGGAAACCTCCAAATTATTTTTGTTGTAAATCACTGCGATTATTATACACGGTTTTACCGGCAGCCTCAAGCCGGGAATTGTACGGACGTACCAGCGTCCTTTTGCCGGGCTGTTTGCAGCAGCAGAAAACTGTGCTAAAATAACGTCAAAAGACAAGGGGAGAAACATTGCCCATGAACTGTGAAAAACCGCGCTGCCGCTGGTGCAGCCCGTCCAATCCGCTGTATATCCGTTACCACGATGAGGAGTGGGGCGTATTCCGCAGCGACGATGCCTACCTGTTCGAAATGCTGGTGCTGGAATCCTTTCAGGCAGGCCTGAGCTGGGAGTGCATCCTGAACAAGCGGGAAAACTTCCGCCGCGCCTATGCCGGCTTTGACCTGGATGCCGTATGCGCCTTTGGCGAGGAGGACATTGCCCGCCTGCTGGCGGACCCCGGCATTGTGCGCAACCGGCTGAAAGTGAATGCCAGCATCCGCAATGCCCGCATTTTCCGCGCCATCGTGCAGGAATACGGCAGCTTCTGGGCCTATCTGAACACCTTTGTGCACGACCGCCGGCTGGTAGAGCAGCAGGTGACCAGCCCGCTTTCCGATGCCATTTCCGCCGACCTGGTGCGGAGAGGGATGAAGTTTGTGGGAAGCACCCTAATCTATTCCTATCTGCAGGCCATTGGTGTGATCGATTCACACGAGGAAAGCTGCTTTCTCTATCCCGGCCGGGAATAAAAAACGACCCATCTGCCAGCCGGCAGATGGGTCATTCTGCTTTTCTATTACTGATCCTTCATCACTTTGTGGATGTGGTTCTTTATGGCTTCAAAGGAGGCATCGCTCAGGTCGTGCTCGATCTTGCAGGCATCCTGCATGGCAGTTTCCTCGTCAACGCCCAGGGCAACCAGCATGCGTGTGAGCACAGTGTGCCGCTCATAGATCTTTTCAGCCAGGGCTTTGCCCTGCGGGGTGAGGGTGAGGAAATTGCTCTCCTTGTCCATAAGCAGGTAGCCGCTTTCCTTCAGCAGGCTGACAGCCCGGCTTACACTGGGTTTGGAAAAGCCCATGGCCTCGGCCACATCCAGCGAGCGGACGTAAGGCTTTTGCTGGGAAAGCACCAGGATGGTTTCCAGATACATTTCGGCGGATTCCTGAATGACCATAACTGCACCTCTTCAAAATCTTTTTATCAATATATCATGATGCAGTACAGGATTCAAGCAAAACTGCCGAGGAGCGGAAAAAGACAGGGCTGCCGGGAATGCCGGCAGCCCTGCCCATATGAATGAGAGAGATGATCGATTGTGTTTCGGGTGAGAACCAGTTCCGGCTGCACGCGCAGCCTTTGGGGCGCTTAGGGTGACGGGATCAGGCCTTTTTAAAGTTTGCCAGAGCCATTGCACCAAATCCGTAAATACCAACAGCGGAAATGCCCGTTACAAAGATGCAAGCCGCTGCCATCGTGACAACTGCCATATTCATGCCTCTTTTCAAATAGTTTTTTGTTCAACACTCCCAAAGGAGCTTTTCTATTTGCATCTTAGCTCCAAATGTGATAAAAGTAAAGCGAGCAAATTTTGATGATTTAATAAGTAATACTTATCACATACATAAGAGGAAATTCCATGGATCACAGTTCTATCCGCACCTTCCTTGCCGTGGCAGAGGAAGGCAGTTTTCGAAAAGCAGCCGCCCGCATGGGCTATACCCAGGCCGGCGTTAGCTATATCATCCACAACATGGAGGAGGAGTTTGGTCTCAGCCTGTTTTTGCGTACCCGGTCGGGTGTAAGCCTGTCGCCGGAGGGCAAAGCGCTTCTGCCGCTGCTGCGCCAGATGGAAAGCGACAGCCGCACCCTGGAGGAAAAGGTGCGCGAGCTGCAGGGGCTGGAGCAGGGCACACTGCGCGTGCAGGTGTTCGACAGCATCTCCATCCACTGGATCCCCGGCATTCTGCAGGCCTTCAAGCGGGATTTTCCCGGCATTGCGGTGGAGCTGATCTCGGAGGAGGACAGCACCCGGGCGGAGGAAATGGTGAGCAGCGGCGAAGTGGACTGCGGCTTCTTCCTCACGGATGTCACTTCCCCCCTGGATGTGTTTGCCCTGCATGAAGAGAGCATGATGGCCATTGTGTCCACCGACCACGAACTGGCAGCGGCGGAAAGCTTTCCAGTGGCAAAGCTGGGGGATTACCCGTATATCAGCATGAAGTTCGACCATCACACCGGCCTGAGCGAGATCTTCGAGCGCCATGGCGCCCAGCCCAACATTGCCTACTGCATGGATAACGACTATGCGGCCATGGCCATGGTGAGCAAGGGCCTGGGCTACGGTATCTTTCCGCAGCTGCTGCTGCAGGATGTGCCTTACGAACTCGTCTGCCTGGAGTTTGATGTGCCCCAGAAGCGCACCATCCGCATCGGCACCCGCAGCATGGAGAATGCCTCCAAGGCCTGCCTGAAGTTTATTGAATACACCCGCCGCTGGGTGAAAGAGAACGTGTAAAAAGGTGACAAATGCCTGAAAATCGGTTATAATAAAGCAAACGAAAGGAGGCTTTTCTATGGACGGAAAGACTGAGTTTATCATATTCTGCATCGAAAACCTGGCTGTCCGGCTTCAGGAAAATGCCGCCGCTGTATACGGCCAGCTGACAAAGCAGAGCCGTATTCTGTTTGATTATATTATCCCCAATTACGAGATCCTTCACAGCCAGGGCAAGGAGTATATTCTGGATGACATTATTGAGGTCATGCAGGAAGAAGGTGTACTGGCATGATGCTTTACCATGGCTCCTGTGTGGAAGTGTCTGCGCCGGATGTGCTGCACTCCCGCAGCAATGTGGATTTTGGAAAAGGTTTCTATGTAACGCCGATTTATGATCAGGCAAAGAAGTGGGCCGAAAAATTTGCCCGCAGGGGAAAGCCGGCAATTGTTTCCAAATATTCTTTTGATGAAAAAGCTTTGGAAGAATGCAAAGTCTGCGTATTCGATACTTACAGCGCGGAATGGTTGGCCTATATCCTTGAATGCCGCAGCGGACGGGACAAAAGTGACTATGATATTGTCATTGGCGGTGTTGCCAATGATAAGGTTTTCAACACCGTGGAGCTTTTCTTTGATGGCCTGATCGACCAGGAAGAAGCAATCAAACGGCTGAAGTACGAAAAACCGAATCTGCAGATTGCATTCCGTTCCCAGAGTACCATTGACCGGTATCTGCACTTTGAAGGAAGTGAACAGCTATGAATGCAAATCCTACTCTTTTGCAAAAGAAATATGCCCGTGTTGTTGAGCGTTATGCCGAGAAGTATCAGGTAACGCTGGAAACCGCGCTGGAGCGCTTCTATGATTCTGAGTTGTATCAGCTTGTCAGTGCCGGCGTTTCCGATTTACATTGTATGAGCGATGAATATCTGGTTGAAGAGCTTCATGACGAGTGGAGCAAAAAAGAAGAATAACTAAAGGGTGCACCTTTTACGGGCGCACCCTTAATTATTTCATTCAGATTGAAGTCAGCCCTGGTGCTCGTTTTTGCCCTTCCCGGTGGTGAGGTGAACCACCACTTCGGCTGCAGCGCATACCGGCAGGGCAGCCAGCACATCCAGCACGGAATGCTGCTTTACAAAGCACACGGCAAGGCACACCATAACAGTAAAGAACACGGCGCCTGCCTTCCACACCCTGGGAAGGGCCTTATCCTTCAGCGCAGCGGATGCAATGCCGATGGAGTAGGCAACATGCAACGAGGGGCAGACCCCCGTGGGGGTATCAAAGGCATAGATGAGGCCTAAGATCCAGGTGAAGAAATTCTGCCGGGCAAATTCCTGCGGCCGCAGCAGCTGCACGCTGGGGTAGACGATGTAGCACAGCATGGCCAGCAGCTGGGTGACAATGATAAAGATCTGCACCTGGCGGAAGCCTTCGATGTTGCGCAGCCCGGTATACAGCAGCGCGCCGGCTACAAAAAAGTACCAGCCCACATAAAACACGGCAAAAAACTCGTTAAAGGGGATCCGGTCGTCCAGGGCGCAGTGAATCACATGGCAGCTCGTCTGCGGAATCAGGTTTTCGGTGATGAAATACAGCGCAAAATAAACGATCCAGCCGCCCAGCAGCTTCAGGTGGGAAAAACGCGGTTCATTCAGCCTTTTCAGGGAAAAACCACTGTAATCATAAATCGGTGTTTTCATTGGAATATACCTCCAGCGGAAGGTTTTTGGGGTACCGGCTCTTGGGCAGGTTCGGGTAGGGGACCACAGTGTGCACAGGCTGTGCGGCGGCCATTTCGGTAATGGCATCCATCAGGTAATTGCAGATCCGCTTCCGTTCCGCCGCAATGGGGGCCTGGGGATCGAACTGCACCGGGGCACCGTAGAACACCGTCTTCAGATAGGGCGCAACGTAAATGGGCACAAAGGAGAGGGCAATGCCCGTTTTTTTGTAGTAAAAACGGGCCAGGTCCACAAACTTATCCTGGAATTCGTGCACCACATTGTTGTGCTCGTCATAGCATTCGGGAAAGATCACCATGCTGTTTCCTTCACTCAGCAGCTTCATGGATTCCTTAAAAGTGGTGATCAGGCGCTGGTCGTGGTAGACCGGCACGGTATGCGCGCTGGTGAAGATGAGCTCACTGAGCGGGGCAACGAGCCGGCTGAGCAGGCGGAAAAACCACAGGGTGCAGGCAGGCTTGCCGGACCAGAAGTCGTTAAACGCGTATTCAGGCACTTCCTCCCGGTGCATCATTTCGCCGGCACACCAGATATAATGCTTGCCGGGGGTGTACAGTTCCCCTTCAATCGGCCCGTACATCTGGCTGTGGTTGCCAACGATCACGCAGGGCTCCTGCGGCAGGTTTTCGGTGCCCACGTTTTTGAATTTGGGGGCAAACAGCCACACCAGCCAGCGTATGATCCGGTAAAGGACCGGAACTTTTTTATCTTGCATGGAATAACACCTCTGTGGATATAGCTTTGGATATTCTCTATCCTAAAACGCAAGGGTAAACTGAAACTAAACA